>NZ_JAEILC010000161.1:865-13139 GCF_016307435.1 Pseudomonas sp. S4_EA_1b
AAAAATAAGCAGTCACTCACATGCCCCCTACAGAACTCAAAAAGGAATGGCTCGCCAAATGGCTGAGAATCCTCGACGACAACTCGTCCCGGATGGATAACCCGGAGGCTCATCGGACGATGTGCCGGTGGGAGACTCGTGACATGTTGGAGGCAGGGGTCATTGATGAGATGGAACAATTTGAGATGGATGAGCTGGCCGACGCGGCTTACTGGCATGCCGTTGAAGAGCTGGTCACCAAGCCCGTGGGGTACACGTACGGCGGCTACTATGACGTCATTCAACGAGCGACATCGGAGTGCGTCGGGTACATCCGAAGCAACACCTATTACTCAGCCATCGGCCCAGGCGCTGATGGGTTTGATGGAAAGGTATTTCGCGATAAGGCTGACTTGCGTTTGGTGTTTCGCAGCGACAACCAGGCTTGGGCGATAAATGGTTTGGTGCTTACCGCGCCAACTGGTGAGCTATACGATCTGGTGCAGACCGCGCAATTTATCTATGGGCAGGTCTACCCAGTCATCTGCGATGCCGATACCTACCGTGCGCTAGTAGATTGCGCACAGGTCGCCTTGGAATGCCGCGATTTTGAGAGCTATCGCAAGGCCCGTCCTCTACTGCTCTCCGCCCAGTTCACCAAGTGCGGCGCCTGCCTGGACCGATTCGGACAGCGTGAGGATTGCAGCAACTGCGCAGGCAACGGCTTCGTCAGCACAGCTGGCATTCAGCCGACGTCGTCTGCATAGCCAGCGACGGCCTCCTCGACCAGCTCTCGCCATTCACCGCAATCAATCACCTTGCGCTCAAGCATATTGTCAGCAAGGGCCAGGCGCGTTTCATAACGATATTCTGGTGAGCCGGCTTCAAACTCCGGATCGTTCAGCAGCGCATGCCACGTTTCCACCTCATTGACCTGCTGTATATCGGTTGTCATGACGAATCTCCGGTACCGGTGTCTACAGTGTAGAGATCGGCCGGCGCGCGGCTGTTCATCAAGCCCGACGAGCGGAGACAGTCATGTGCGGACGCCTTTCACAGTACAGCGGCATTCATGATTTCGTCGCGGCCCTCAGCATGCCGAACGCCATGGTCAACTCGGTCGGCGAACTGCCCCTGGGGCGATACAACGTCGCCCCCACCACCCAGGTCGCCCTGTTCCATGTACAGGGCGAACTGCTGCTGGCTGATCCGGTGCGCTGGGGATGGCGACCGCACTGGGCAAAGGATCGCGCCGCACCAATCAACGCCCGCGTCGAGAAAGTCGCCCACGGCCCGTTCTTCCGGGCGATCTGGCCGCATAGGGCAATCACACCGATCAATAACTGGTTTGAATGGGTCGATGAAGGCGGGCCGAAGAAGCAGCCTTACCTGATCCGCCGTCGCGACGGGGCGCCGATCTACTGCGCGGCTATCGGCCAGCTACCCAACGCTGACGAAGGCCCAGGTGAGCATGATGGCTTTGTGATCATCACCGCCGACAGTGCCGGCGGCATGGTGGACATCCATGACCGGCGGCCCGTGGTGTTGACCCCGGACCTGGCCCGTGAATGGCTGGACCCGGCAACGCCCAAAGAGCGTGCCGAGCAGATGGTGCTGCATCAAGGCGAGCCGGCCGAGGCGTTTGAATGGTTCAAGGTCGACGTCGCAGTGGGTAACGTGAAGAACAAAGGCGCGGGCTTGATTCAGCCGGTGGGCTAAAACAGTCCGCCGAAGGCGTTTGGCTCCCAGTTCATGATCACCAGCTCCCCGCTCACCTCTGCCTTGCCCTGCCGTTGATTCGCCGTGCTATAGCGGATATCCACCGTTTCGAAGTGAAATCCCTCAAACACCCGCCGGATATCGGGATGGTCGTTGATGCTGACCATCACCTTGCCTTTGCAGCGCCGCATGAACTCAGCCATGCGCTCGTAGTTTTCGAAAGGGAAATCCACACCATAGCCAGCGGTCTGCCAGTAAGGCGGGTCCATGTAATGGAAGGTATGCGGCCGGTCGTAACGTTCGGCACATTCCAACCACCCCAGGTTTTCGACGTACGTGCCGGACAAACGCTGCCAGGCGGCGGACAGGTTCTCCTCGATCCGCAGCAGGTTGATGGCAGGCCCTGTAGTGGCGGTGCCGAATGTCTGCCCGCTGACCTTCCCCGCAAAAGCATGGTGCTGCAGATAGAAAAAACGCGCTGCCCTCTGGATGTCAGTGAGCGTCTCGGGCCTGGTCATCTTTTGCCATTCGAACACCTGGCGTGAGCTGAGCGCCCATTTGAATTGGCGCACGAACTCTTCCAGGTGGTTCTGTACAACGCGGTAAAGCGTCACCAGGTCGCCATTGATGTCGTTCAGGACTTCAACCGGCGCGGCCTGGGGACGCATGAAGTACAGCGCGGCGCCGCCAGCGAAGACTTCGACGTAGCATTCATGCGGGGGAAACAATGGAATTAGGCGATCTGCCAGGCGGCGCTTGCCGCCCATCCACGGGATAATTGGTGTGCTCATTAAGTGATCCTTGTTTCGACAATTGGATTCGCTTAGGCTTCGCACCCCCTGCGCAGTGGGGCGAGGCCTTGGTTGGAGCACTCGGCGTGTTCGAGTGATTCAGCGTCGAGCGGGTGTTAGCGCACCAGCTCGTCGCCTCGTTTACTGCGCGGGGGTACTACTTTCCCCCCGTTGGAAGCTCAAATTCTTTGAAGCTGACAACCTCTTCACCCAGCCACTCGTTTACCTGGGCCAGCCTGGCCTGCAACGGTTCCAGCTCGTTGACCGCCCAAACTTCAGCAGCCTCCCGCAACGACCCGAAGCCGCCCGCGTTCTGCGGCACGATGCCCATCAGTTGGGGTGGAATGCGCAACGCCGCGAGCAGATCGTCGCGGCTGATGTTCTTGATTGAGCTGAATTCATCCTTCGCGGCCACTTCGCTCACCGGGATGAGCTGAATGCCATCCTTCTTGCCGGCAGGCGCGTACACGAACAGGTTGCGAAAGTTACCTGGCCCTTTCGAGTTCTTCAGCGCGGTGCGCAGTGAGTCGATGTCCTCTTCCTTCTGCGCCGCGTCGGTCATATACAGGATGAACCCGGCGTGACTGCCGTTGTTGTAGTACTTGCGGCGGAACAGCGTGGCGCTCTCGTTGAGCAACGCGCTCTGCAGAGCTGCCAGCCACTCGGGCAAACCGTAAATTTCCTGATTGATGTCAGCCTCACGCAGATGGCAGATCGAACCCGGTACGAACTCGTGTTCGTCTTTCCAACCGCGCACTTGGTAATAGGTCTCCATGTCCACGCCACGGCGCATGTACTTCGCCAGCGGCGGCAACAGGCCCATGGCGTTGCGGAGCATGTTGTTGCGCTTTTCCAGATAACAGTTGCCGCACCAGAGCCAGTCCAGGGCGAACTGCTCAAACGCCTGACGGGACAGCAGCCGGTGAGGCACGAATGTCCGGGCAAGCATGTTGCGCTTGAAGTTGAGACCGGACTGTAGGTACACGCTGGCGCGCGTCGTTTTGGCCAGGCCGTCCATCGACATAGGTGTCTCGAACCAACGACCATTGGCCCAGCACTCCAGATAGTCGAGGATCTCCCTGCTATCGAGCACAGGCGCCGGATCACCGAAGGTGAACGCCTCAACCGGACCGGATTCGGGCGGGAGCACGTCCCCTGCAATGGTTGGCAGAACGGTGGTCAGTTGGGTTTCGCGCTTACGTCTGCTCATCAGTAGGACTCCATAAATCCGGTATTGGCCGTGGTCTGCCCTTCAAGAGGCTCGTTATGCAGGGCGTGGAAGGTCGCCCACGCCAAGTCGGCATGACCTGTCTCGTCGGTGCGACCGGCCGTATAAGTAAACTGGCGCCCGGAGGCGGTGACTGTTTTACGGATAGCCATCAACGACTGCGCCATGTCCGTCCAACCAGCGTCGAACTCCAGACGGCCGTTCTTGATGACGTCGTAAGCCTTCAACACCAGGCGCGTTTTGACCTCGGGCGAGTAGCTGAACGTCGTGATGTTCGGGAAGAACTGTTTCACCAGCTGCGCCACGCCAGACCCCATGCCCGTGATGTCGATACCGATGTAGGTCACCCAGTAACGTCTGGTGACCTGGCGGATCGCTTCCGCCTGGGCGGCGAAGTCCATGCCCCTGAATTGGTGTCTCTCCAGCACCCGGAACTTGCCGCCAGGGACTGTCGGTGGGGCAATGACCACCAATGCAGCGCTGTCGCCGTTCTCGGCTGGGTCATAACCAACCCATACCTGACGATCCCCAAACGGACGCGCGGCGAACGGTTTGTAGTCCTCGGCCCACAGATCCCAGCTGTCGACCATGCAAGGCTGCAGCATCGCAAGCGGAAAAATGCTGGCCCCGTCGTCGATGAACTGGCACATCAGCAGGTTCTGGAAAGCCTCGGCGTCGTACTCCTGGCGCAGCTCGTCGAGGTCGAACAGATCGCAGCCACGGTCCTCCGCGTCGAGGATGGTGACGATTTGCCGCCAGACCCGGTCCTCACACAGCCGCCCCTGCTGCAGGGCGTCATGGGAGACGTCGATTTTTACCCGTTGCGCCGCCGGTTTGCCCTTGTTGAACCGCTCGCCCGTCCAGAACGTGTAGGCCTCGTGCGCCATGCTGGAAGGCGTCGAAAAGTAGGTCCGGCGGTACTGCTTCTGCATCGCCATGCCGCTGGCGACTTTATTGAGTTCCTTGAACTTGAACGTCCAGAAGAATTCGTCGAAGTAGAAGTTGCCGTGGTAACCCTGCGCGGTCCGAGCGTTGGTACCCAGGAAGTGCAGCTCCGCACCATTCCCCAGAATGATCGGGTCGCCCGTCAGCTCGACACCCACCACCTCGCGGGCAAAGGCTTGGATGTAGGCCTTGAAGATATGCGCCTGGTTTTTCGAGGCCGACAGGAATATCTGGTTGCGACCAGTCGTCAGCGCATCGATCAGCGCTTCGCGAGCGAAGTAGTAAGTCGCGCCGATCTGCCGTGACTTGAGGATCGCCCGTGTTCGCTGGCTACCCGCTTTGTACCAATCCAGCTGATAACCGAAACAGCCGTCAATGAACGCCTCAGTCAGCTTTTCGATGTGTTCTTCGTCGAACTCGTTGCGCTTCGGCGCTTTCTTCGGCCCGTCGTTGCGCTTGGCCAGGTTCGGATTCAGCTCGGTTTCGGTACCGCCGTCGTTGAAGCGCTGAATGCGGGCTTGCCGCTCCAGTTGACGGTGCAACAGGTCAATTTCCTTGTAGTCGGCCCCTGATTTGGGGTCTTTCAGAATCAGCTGTACCAGGCGCGCTTCGGTCGCGGCCTGGATACGCTCCAGCGGTGTCGCGCGGTCCCATTCGTCACGGGCCTTCCAGCTGTGCAGCGTTTTTTCCTTCTCCCCGATCAGCTCGGCGATCTCGCACACGCGATAGCCCTGCCAATACAAGTGCTTGGCATGGCGGCGGTGGTCAGTGGGCAATTCGACGATGGCATTCATGGCGCAGATGCTGCCGCCCGCGCGCGAACAGTTCCCGCTCCGCCCCTTGTAGATCAACGATCTACAACAGCGCCTCGTTGCCCGTCGCGCCCGCGCTCAACAACATGCCCTCATCGCCAAGGCAGACTGCCACCGCACTGAGGGATTCACGCATGGCCGGCAAAACCGACAACCCAGCCAAGAAACAACGCTCCAAGTTCTTCCGCGTCGCCGTTGAAGGCGCCACTACCGATGGTCGCCAGATCGAACGCCAATGGCTGGTCGACGCAGCCGAAACCTACAGCCAGAACACCTATGGTGCGCGAGTTTGGATCGAGCACATGCGCAGCATGCTGCCCGACAGCCCTTTCCGGGCTTACGGCGACGTGGTCGCGCTGAAGACTGAAGAAGTCGAGATCGCCGGTGCCAAGAAACTGGCCTTATTCGCCCAAATCGAGCCAACCGCCGACCTGGTCGCCATGAACAAGGCGCGGCAGAAGCTGTACACCAGCATCGAGATTCGGCCGAAGTTTGCAGACACCGGGCGCGCATATCTGGACGGCATCGCGGTCACCGACACCCCTGCCAGCCTGGGGACCGAGATGCTGACCTTCAGCGCTCAGCACCCCGACATGAATCCGCTGACCAGTCGCAAACGCGATCCCGGCAACCTCTTCTCTGAAGTCGTCGAGATTGAACTTGAATTCGAAGAAGTTGAGGACGAAAGCGGCAAAGTCGCAGGTCTGTTCAGCCGCGTTCTCGATCTTCTCGGCAAGAGCAAGGACAAGGAAGGCAAGGACGCCGCTCTATTCACTGAACTCGGCGAGGCCGTTGAAGCCATGGCCGAGCATGTCGCCGGTCAGGGTGAAGCCTTTACCGCCGAAAAAACTGCCCGCGAAAAGCTGCAGACCGCGCACGAAAAGCTGTCTGCCGACTTCACGGCGTTGGTTCAACAGCTCGAAAAAACCCCGGACACCACCGGCCAGAAACCGCAGTACTCCGTTCGCCCGCCGGCTACGGGCGGTGACGGCGCACTCGTCACCGACTGCTGATCCATCTCACGGACAACACCCAGCCAAGGAACATCGGAGAACACCATGCGTAACGATACCCGCGTTCTTTTCAACGCCTACTTGCAACAGCTTGCCCAACTGCACGGCGTGAGCGACGTCACCACCAAATTTACAGCCGCTCCATCAGTCGCCCAGACGTTGGAAACCCGTATGCAGGAGTCGAGCGCGTTTCTCAGCTCGATCAACGTGTATGGCGTGTCCGAACAATCGGGTGAAAAAATCGGCATTGGCATCGACGGCACAATCGCCGGCACCACCGATACCACTCAGCAAGACCGCGAGCCGCGTGACCCTACCGGCCTGGACAACCGTGGGTACACCTGCACCCAAACCAACTTTGATACTGGCCTGCGTTACCAGAAGCTGGACCAATGGGCCAAGTTCAAAGACTTCCAAGCCCGTATCCGCGACGCCATCATCAGGGCTCAGGCGCTCAACCGGATCATGATCGGTTGGAATGGCACCAGCCGTGCCGCGACGTCTAAACCGGACATCAACAAGCTGCTGCAGGATGTGAACGTCGGCTGGCTGCAGAAAATGCGCGTAGAAAATTCCGCTCGCGTTTTGAACGAAGTGGTCGACGGCAGCGGCAAGATCCAGATCGGTGCGGGCAAAGACTTCGAAAACATCGACGCCCTGGTCATCAGCATGGTCAACGAGTTCATTGAGCCTTGGTACCAGGAAGACACCGACCTGGTGGTGATCTGCGGCCGCCAGCTGCTGGCCGACAAGTACTTCCCGATCATCAACAAAACCCAGGCACCGACCGAGATGCTCGCCGCCGATATCGTCACCAGCCAGAAGCGCATCGGTAATTTGCCGGCCGTGCGAGTGCCTCACTTCCCGCCCAACGGGCTGCTGGTGACGCGCCTGGACAACCTTTCAATCTACTGGCAGGAAGGCACCCGCCGCCGCACCGTGGTGGATAACGCCAAGCGCGACCGTATCGAGAACTACGAGTCGGTCAACGAAGCCTACGTGATCGAAGACCTTGGCTGCGCAGCCATGGCCGAAAACATCACCCTGAGCTGAGGCGCGCAACCATGACCAATCCTTGCCGCCGTCACTTCCAGCGCGTCACAGCAGCCGTTGCAGCGGCTGCCGTGGCCGGCCCAGCTATGACCATGGAAGGTTCCACCGTTTACGAACTGCACCTGGCGAAGCTTCAACAGGACTACTTGCGCCTGAAACAGGTGCAGTCCACCGAGGGCAAAGCAGAGCTGAAAAAACAACTGCTGCCCGAATACGTCCCATACGTCGAAGGCGTTCTGGCAGGCGGCAAAGGCGCGCAGGACCAGGTTCTGACCACTTTGATGGTTTGGCGAATGGATGCCGGCGACTTTGCCGGCGCCCTGGACATTGCCGAGTACGTCATCCAGCACGCCTTGCTGATGCCTGACCGCTTCGAACGCACTACCGGCACCATTGTTGCTGAAGAAATTGCTGAAGTTGCTCTGAAGACGCAGAAGGCTGGCGGTACGTTCGATCTGTTGCTACTGCAACGCACCGAGGAAATTGCGGGCAATGAGGACATGCCTGATCAGGCCAAAGCCAAGCTGCATTTGGCCCTAGGAAAAGCCTATGCCGAGAAGGTCTCCGACGATGACACCTCAGAAATCAAGACTTTTGCCCTGGTGATGTTGGAAGCGGCTAGAACTCACCTGGCCCGTGCCATTGAGTTGCACACCAACTGCGGTGGCAAGAAGGATTTGGAGCGCGTTGAACGCCTCCTCAAAAAATACGCTGCTCCAGCAGCTAACTGAGCGTCCCCACGCACCCCGCCGGCTCGGGGCGGATCGGCCAGGCCGCTCCTCCTGAACGTGAAGTCCCGACCACCGGCGACCTATTTTCGAGTGCAGTCTCATGAGCGCATTTGTAGCCAGCGGCACCGTCGCCAGCGGCCACATCAACACCCACCCGTTCTGGCCGTCGATTGACCTGGACAACCTGCGCGCCACCCTGCGCATCGACGCCAGTGTTACCCCGGCTCGCCTGGAAACCGCCGTGATCGCTGCCGCCATTAACCTCAATCGCGAGTTAAGCGACTGGCGAGAGGTTCAGCAGGCCGCCGGCTACGCCACGCTGGCCGACGTCCCCGGTGACCGCATCAAAGACGTATCGGTAAAGGCCCACCTCTACCGTCGCGCCATCGAAGCCGGCACCGGTGCGGAAGTGTGCGAGCGATACCGCGACTACAGCGCCACCAACGCCGGCAACAACAAGGCCGAAGAGGTTGCCCCCACCATCGACGACTACCGGCGCGACCTGCGCTGGGCAATCCGTGATTTTCTCGGGAAAAACCGTACCACCGTGGAGCTGATCTGATGCCCGTCGCCCTTCGCGCCAACCAAAACGATACCGTCGACGCGCTGTGTTGGCGGTACTACGGCCGAACCGCTGGGGTTACCGAAGCGGTGCTGCAGGCGAACCCCGGCCTGGCCGACCACGGCCCGGTGCTGCCGCAAGGCCTCCTAATCAACATGCCAGAAGCCCAAACCAACGCGCCCCAACGGCAGATGGTGGACCTATGGGACTGACCCACCGCAACCAAGGAACCCCACACCATGGCTGATCCAACTTCCAGCGTTGTGTCCGGCCTGCTGATCGGCCTGGGCCTGGCGAGCGTCACGCCGGTCATCGACGACGGGGCGCTATTCGGCGCCATTCTCGGCGCCTGGCTGGTCACCAGCACCAAGCGAGATCTGAAGGTCTGGCAGCGCCTGGGCTCCCTGTTCCTGTCAGCAGGGGTGGGCTATCTGTTCGCCCCCATGGCCTTGCAAGCAATCCCGTTCATCACCAGCGGCGGTAGCGCTTTCCTCTGTGCCCTGGTGGTCATCCCGATCAGCATCAAGCTGATGGTGTGGGTGGAAAAGGCGGATATCTGGGACATCTGGCGTCGCATCCGAGGGGGCACCTGACATGCCGAACATCGAACTGGCCGTGCAGTTGATCACGGCAATCGCCTACCTGCTGAGCGCACTGCGCCTGGCCTGCTACACGCGAGGCGATGCGCGGTACCGGCGCAGCATTTCGCTGTTGGCAAGCCTGTTCGGCGCCGTGCTGTGCATCTGCGGTCTGGAAATCCTGCTGGACCGCCAACCCACAAGCCTCGGCCAGGCCGCATCCATCGTGCTGCTCTGCATCCTGATTTTCCGTTCACGCGGCAACGTCGCCGCCCTGTTGAGGCCCAGCGCATGACCACCACCCTTCGCCACGGCGACCGCTCGCAAGCGGTACTTATCCTGCAAAAAAATCTAAACAGGCACGGCGCCAAACTGGCACCAGACGGGCACTACGGTGACTCCACCGAGGCGGCAGTCCGCGCCTACCAAACGAAAGTGGGCCTGGTGGCCGACGGCGTTGCGGGAGACAAAACCCAAGCCAGCCTGGCCGGTGGCGACTGTGCCCAGCTGTTGCGCAATAACGACCTGGTAGCCGCTGCCCAACGCCTGGACGTGCCGCTCGCAAGCATTTACGCAGTCAACCAGGTGGAATCGAAAGGCAAGGGCTTCCTCGAAAACGGCAAGCCGGTGATCCTGTTCGAACGGCACGTCATGTACCGACAACTCGCGAAGGTGCGACGCGCGGGTGACGATCCGGCGGAGATCAAGCGCCATGCCGATGAGCTGGCCGCGACCAATCCCGCCCTGGTCAATCCGAAGGCCGGTGGTTATATCGGCGGTACCGCCGAGCACCAGCGCCTGGCCATGGCTCGCCTGATCGACGACACGGCCGCACTTGAGTCGGCATCCTGGGGCGCCTTCCAGATCATGGGCTATCACTGGCAGCGCCTTGGCTACGCCAGCGTGCAGGACTTCGTGGCGGCGGTGAGTGCCGGCGAATCGCAGCAGTTCGACGCGTTCACCCGCTTCATCGAAACCGACCCCGTTCTGCACAAGGCTCTGAAAGCCCGCAAATGGGCCGAGTTTGCCCGGCTCTACAACGGCCCGGACTACTTACGCAATCTCTACGACACCAAGCTCCAGCGCGCCTATGAACGACACGCCAGCTGCGAGTGCGGGCAAGGGGTGGCGGCATGATCGACTTCGAAGCGGTGCAGAAATTACGGGTAAAGGACGGCGATCTGCTGGTGGTACCAGAATCGACCGAGCAGGACGACATGGTAAGGCTGGCCGAGTGCATCCAGTTGATGAACAACGCGAGGGCGGTAATCGTGCGCGGCCCGATCAAGCAGCTCAACACCGCAGCCATGAACAAACTCGGCTGGTACCGCGCGTGAGCACGTTGCGCCAGGCTCTGTACGGCATGGCCCTGCTCGGCACCCTGGCGCTGTTCATATGGGTCCAGCAACAGCGCATTGATGTCGCTGAAGGCCAAGCCGCGCGAGCACATGACGCCGCGAAAACAGCCCGCGAAGATGCAAACCGCAATCTCCTGACCGCAAACATCCTCGCCGACACCCTGCAGCAGGAACGCGAGAGCCAATCCGCTCTGCGCGCTCAGCAGGACCAACTGCGCCAGGCCTTGGCAAAGCGCGCGCAAACCATAGAGGCACTGAAACGTGAAAATGACGAACTACGCGACTGGGCTGCTCAGCCTCTGCCTGACGCTGCTCGCCGGCTGCGCGAGCGCCCCGCCCTCACCGGCGCCGCAGCTTACCGTGACTGGCTGTCCGGCCGTGGTGCCCTGCCAACTGCCGGGGACCAGCCCGCTCGTAAACGGTGATCAACTGACCGACCAGGACCGCGTCGAAGCCGCATGGGCCGAGTGCGCCGCCCAGGTAGACATGATCTATCAACATCAGGCAGCTAAATGAACAAGCCTGAAAGCCTGCGTGCCCACCTGCTGGCCACCGTCGCCGAGTTCCAGCACAACCCGGACCTGCTGCTGATCTTCATCGACAACGGCAAGGTCCGCTGCACTGCTGCTGCAAGCCTTTCTTTTGAATACAGCTACGACCTGCAAATCATTATGACCGGCTTCGCGGGGCACCCCGACAGCGTGATGCTGCCGGTGCTGGGGTGGATCAGCATCAACCAACCGGAGCTGCTGGAAAATTATGAAAAGGCGCAGAACGGTATCCAGTTCGAGGCGGATATTCTCGACAAGGACAAGGTAGACCTCAGCCTGACGCTGCATCTGAGCGAACGGGTAGTGGTGAGCAAGGACGCGCAAGGCAATACCACCGTGAAGCATGCCGGAGAGCCGCAACGTGTAGCGGGCTACCTCGATCCGGATTGGGTACCTGGCTCCGAAGGCAACGCCAGAGAATGGATGGTTCCAGATGACAAATAAGTTGGAAGCGCTAGAGACCTGGGCGTCTGGGCTGCTGGAGCAACTGCAGCCAGGCGCCCGCAATCAACTCGCCCGATCCATCGGTCAGGAACTGCGGCGCAGCCAGCAAAAGCGGGTACTGACACAGCAAAACCCGGATGGCAGCAAGTTCGCACCCCGGAAAAAACGGGACTTGCGCGGCAAGCAGGGCCGTATTCGGCGTAAGGTTGATATGTTCAAAAAACTGCGCACCGCGACGTACATGAAAGCCCGAGGCGACAGCAACGCCGTGACCGTGGGTTTCACCGGGCGGATCTCCCGCATCGCCAGGGTCCACCAATTCGGTTTAAAGGATCGCGCGGAGCGTGGCGCGCCGGAGGTGCGATACGAAGCGCGTGAACTACTCGGATTTAATGATGATACGATTCAACTGATACGCGACAGTTTGCTGAACCACCTAAGCCTTTGAACGTAATTAGATTTGCCCCCTCCCCCACCTATCTATTCCATTGAATCGGACATGACTAAGAT
>NZ_JAEILC010000162.1:0-3265 GCF_016307435.1 Pseudomonas sp. S4_EA_1b
AACCAATGAAGTTAGCTTTTCACAAATTAAATCGGAAAGAAATGATTTTATAGATTTCCTAGGAAAATCCATATCTGACTTACCTTGCAACGATTGTAGGTATGGGCTTTTATTCCACGGCGGCTGCCGAGCAAATAGCCTCTCATATGCTGGAAAAATCTGGGAAAGAGACCCCATTTGTTGTTCACTTTCGCCATTCGTTGAGGACGTTATTGTCCCACTACTCCCCGAAAAGTTAAAAAGTAGCTTTTATCAGTCCCTACAAGAGGAAAAATCTAAACCTGGAGACGTTTCACACCCATCCAGTACACATTCATGGCAGCGCATTCAAACCATCGAAATATAAATTGTCAAGCAGGATAGAATATGTCCATTCCTTTAAACGAACGTTTAATAGTCAGGAAGGCCCAAGAAGGTGACGCAAAATCTCTGCAAAACTACATGCTTAATTTGGCCGCCGAGAAAAACCCAAACATCCCTCTCTTAGAAAATGAACTCCTCGGGGATATTTCACTTATAAGTCAAAATATAAAAAGAACCAGCAATAGCAAATCGGACGCTCTTCTCCTACTTGTCGATGGAGAAAGAATTGTTGGTAGGCTTGATATAAACGGCTCGACTAGACACGCGTACTCTCATATAGCTTCATTAGGACTATCAATTGCTTATAACGATCGCAACAAAGGCTTGGGTAAAACCTTATTGGAATATGGAATTAACTACCTGCGTAATTCAAAAACAGTGCACAGAGTGGAGATATTGGTTAACACAGAGAACAAAATAGCTATATCGCTTTATGAGAAGAATGGTTTTAAGATTGAGGCCATTCAAAAGGACAAAGTTTTTTTTATGGGGGAATATTATGACGCCAGTCTTTACAGCCTTCTCTTAAATTAAGGGAACTATGAAAAAGGCTTTCTGATTTTCGGTAAAATATTTGAACCACCCGCCGAGTATCCCGATGAAACAGATAACCTTTGCCGACGCAGAGTATTCCGGCAAGCGCAAGCGGAGCCGCAAGGAGTTATTCCTGATCGAGGCGGATCAGGTGGCGCCGTGGAAGGGCTTGGTTGCCCTGATCGTGCCACACTATCCGAAGGGTGAAGACCGGACGTCCAACATCCTCATTGATGGTGACGCTGCGGGCTCATCTGACGCAGAACTGGTTCGGCTACANNTTGAGCCTGGAGCGCATTCCCGACGAAACCACCATCTTCAACTTCCGTCACCCGCTACAGAAGCTAGAGTTGGGGCCTGGGATTCTGGCCAATGGCGACTTGCTGTTCAGTTCCTCGCGAGCGCCGCTGGAAGGCAAGGAGGATGACGCCGACTCCGCGCTCTGGCACCTGCCGGCCGCCGGCGGCGAGGCGCAGCAATGGTTGCGCCGCCAGGGCGGGTTGTTCGGCCTGCGCGTCGCGCGCCAGAGCGGCACCCTGGTGCTGATGGCGGAGGCGCTGCCGTCGGCGAAGGACCCTGAGGACGAAAAACGCCTGCGCGCGTTGCGCAAGGACGGCAAGGTCGACGCCATCCTCCACGAGCGTTACCCGGTGCGCTTCTGGGACACCGACTTGGGCCCGGAACAGCCGCGCCTGTACCGGGCCGAGCCGATCGTCGACAGCGACGGCGCCGGCACGCCGCCGGCCCGGCTCGAACTCCACGGGCTGACCGACGACGCCGGCGAGGCGCTGCGCAACGCCCGCTTCGAATTGAGCGCTGACGGCCGCCTGCTGGTGAGCGACTGGCTGTCCGCCAGGGCCGGTGGCAATCAGCAAAGCCAGCTGGTGGTCATCGATACCCTGAGCGGCGCGCGCCGGATGCTGCTCGACCTGCCCGGATGGCACTACCCACTCTTTTGTCTGGACCCGCAGGGCGCGGCTCTGGCGGTCGTGGCGGAGAGCGAGGGTACGCCGAGCGAGGCGCCGCGCTGGCAATTGCTCAGCGTACCGCTGGACGGAAGCGAACCCCGCTGTATTGCTCCGGATTGGGACGGTTGTCCCGCATCCCTCGCTTGGAGCCCCGATGGCCAGCATCTGTACGCCAGCGCCGATCATCAGGGCCGCGCGCCGGTGTTCGCCATCGATCCCGCCCGCCGCAGCGTGACGCGGCTGACGCTGGACGACGCGGCCTACGCCGACCTTTGCGTCAGCCCCTGCGGCCGCCACCTGTATGCCCTGCGCCATGCCATCGACAGCCCGCCGCTGCCGGTGCGCCTCGACCTGGACGCCGAGGTTGCCACACTGGTTTCGCTGCGCGGGCCGTGCCAGCAGCCGGCCCTGCCCGGGCGCCTGACCGAAGTGGACGCCACGGGCGCCGACGGCGCGCGCGTGCGTGCCTGGCTGGCGCTGCCTGCCGGCGCCTCGGCCGCCGCGCCGGCCGCGCTGCTGCTATGGGTGCACGGCGGCCCGCTCGGCTCCTGGAACGGCTGGTCCTGGCGTTGGAATCCCTGGCTGGCGGTCGCCCGCGGGTATGCCGTGCTGATGCCGGACCCGGCGCTATCCACCGGCTATGGCCGCGGCTTCATCCAGCGCGGCTGGGGCGCCTGGGGCGACGCGCCCTATCAGGACCTGCTGGCGATCAGCGACGCCGCGCAGGCCCGCGACGACATCGACGGCCAGCGCAGCGCTGCCATGGGCGGCTCGTTCGGCGGCTACATGGCCAACTGGATCGCCGGGCACACCGACCGCTTCCGGGCCATCGTCAGCCATGCCAGCCTCTGGACCCTGAGCCAGTTCGGTCCGACCACCGACGCCTACCACTACTGGCGGCAGGAAATCGGCGCGCAGATGCTGCAGCACCATTCGCCGCACCGCTTCGTGCGGGATATCCGCACGCCCATGCTGATCATCCACGGCGACAAGGATTACCCCGTGCCAATTGGCGAGGCCCTGAGCCTGTGGGCGCAGCTCGCCGAGCAATTCGCCGACGAGCAGGGCCGCATGCCGCACAAATTCCTCTATTACCCCGGCGAGAACCACTGGATTCTCGCCCGCAGAACGCCAAGGTCTGGTACCAGACGGTGTTCGCCTTCCTCGCCGAACACGTCCATGGCCAAGCCTGGCAACGCCCCGAGGCGCTGGGATGAAGCCGCTGCCGGAACGGCTGGAAAGCGACCGGCTGTCGATCCGCTGCGCCGCGCCCGGCGACGCTCGCGCGCTGTACGACGGCGTGCTGGAGACCCTCGCCGAGCTGCGCGCCTGGGGATCGTCGCTGCCGTGGGCACTGGCCGAGCCGTCTGTGCAGGGGGGTATGCCGAGATAAGGCAAAA
>NZ_JAEILC010000163.1:0-4967 GCF_016307435.1 Pseudomonas sp. S4_EA_1b
TGTTGCTGGTGGCGCTGATGATCGGCACCAGCACCGCGCTGTTTCCGTACTTCGCCACCGGCTTGACCGGCGCCGCCATGCTGATCGCTCTGTGGGGCTTCGCCTTCGGCGCCTTTCCGGCCTGCGCGAGTATCTGGATGTTCGTCGTCGCCCCCAAGGACGTGGAGCGCGGCATGCCGCTGTTCGTCGCCTTGTTCCAGGTGATCATCGCCCTGGGCTCGTTCTTTGGTGGGCGCATCGTTGATCAGATGGGCAGCTCGGTGCTGCTCAGCATGGCTACGGGGCTGGTGGTGTTGGGCTTCGCCACGGTGCTGGTGTTGGGGCGCAGGGTCAGTAATGGGTTGGTGGCGCAGGCTTGCTGAACCGTCGGCACTGCGCTTGAGGCAGGGGGGCTGATGCGCCGTCATCGTGAAGGTCCCCTCTGCTGGCGACGTCTCAAGGATGCGACCGAAAGCCAGCTTTCACAGGCTCAAGCATCCAAACTATGCTAGCGGTACATCACCCTCCCCCACTGGTCCTACCCCATGACCCTCTCCCCAGATTTCACCCCTTGGTCCTCCCTGCTCGGCGGTGCCCTTATTGGGTTATCGGCCGGGCTGTTCATTCTGTTTAACGGCCGCATCGCCGGTATCAGCGGGTTGT
Organism: Pseudomonas sp. S4_EA_1b; assembly: GCF_016307435.1. Lineage (NCBI taxonomy): Bacteria > Pseudomonadati > Pseudomonadota > Gammaproteobacteria > Pseudomonadales > Pseudomonadaceae > Pseudomonas > Pseudomonas sp. S4_EA_1b. Next base: position 643 of record NZ_JAEILC010000163.1, read on the forward strand.
TGGGCGGCCTGCTGTCACGCCATGGCGAGGGCCGTGGCGAGAAAGCGCTGTTCTTGACCGGCCTGCTGGTTTCTCCGTGGCTGTGGTCGCTGTTCGGTGAACTGCCGGCTTCGTCGTTTCCGGTCGGCGGTTTTGGGTTGGTGGTGGCAGGGTTGATGGTGGGGATCGGGACGCGCTATGGCGCCGGTTGTACCAGCGGGCATGGGATCTGCGGGCTGTCGCGATTGTCGCCACGTTCGATGGTGGCAGTGGGGTGTTTTATGGGCAGTGGCTTTGTCGGGGTCTATGTGATCCGCCATTGGCTGGGGGTTTGAACATGCGTCGACTGACGGCGTTACTGACTGGCCTGATCTTCGGCCTGGGACTGTACCTGAGCGGCATGACCAATCCTGCCAAAGTCATGGGGTTTCTGGATCTCGCAGGCGAATGGGACCCTTCGCTGGCATGGGTGATGGGCGGTGCGCTGATGGTCAGCGGCGTGCTGTTCTACTTCGCCCGACGGCGCAACATGTCGTTGCTGGGCGCGCCGATGCAGATGCCCACGCAGACCCGCATCGACAAACGCCTGGTACTGGGCAGCCTGCTGTTCGGCATGGGCTGGGCGATTGCCGGCTTGTGCCCCGGGCCGGCGATAGCGCTGGTGCTGACGGGGCAGTGGCAGGTGCTGGTGTTCGTACTCGCCATGCTGGTGGGCATGGGGGTATTCGAAGGGCTTGAATCGCGCCGGCGGCGTTGACTCGTCCGCCGCGCTTCAATCCTTGGCCTGTGACAACGGCCTGGCCACGCTTTCCAATGCGTGCCGTTGCGCCGCCACGCCCCAGATCGCCTGCACCAGCGCCTCGACGCCGGGGGCCGACGAACAAGGCGCCGTGCATTGCGGCACCTCGTACGCGACGCCAATGGTGGCCGGCCTCGCGGCGGCGATGCTGTCGATTAACCCGCAGTTGCAGCCCGAGCAACTGCGCATGCTGCTGCGCCGTAGCGCCATGACCATCGGTGATCAGCATGATTTCGAACGCAGCGACGCCCAAGACCTCACCGCGCCAATCCTGCCCTCGGAGCGCAACTACCAGCTTGACGACAAAGACGTAGGACGCTCGGCCCGCCTGGACATGCAAAAGGCCCTGGACCTGGCGGTGCAGAGCCGCACGCGGGTGCGCTGACGCGCACAATCGTGCAAGCCCGTTTGGCCATCGCGTCGATAGTCTGGTCATCCTATAAATGATCAGAGGCTTCGTGATGGCTCAGTCAAACCCCACCGCACAACCGATCAACCTCGCCCACAAAGCTTCGCTTATCCCTGAACAGTGGAGCCCCAGGGTCGTTGCGCAAATGAACGACTACCAATTCAAAGTGGTGCGCATTGAAGGTGAGTTCATCTGGCATGCCCACCCGGAAACCGACGAAGCGTTCCTCGTGCTCGAAGGCACCTTGCGCATCGATCTGCCGGACGGGCCGGTGTATGTGGCGCCAGGCGAACTGTATGTGGTGCCGCGTGGCATGCAGCACCGCACGGCTGCGGAGGGCGAAGCCCGGTTGCTGATGATCGAGCCGCGTGGCGTGTTGAACACCGGGCATGAAGGCGGCGATCGCACGGCGACGAATGATGTGTGGATCTGAACATTCCTCGACGACAATGCCGCCTGCATCACACGGTCATTTGGCGAACGCGTACTCGCCGCCCTGCTCCACCGCTTTGCGGTAGGCCGGGCGCGCTTGCAGGCGTTGCAGCCACGCCGCCAGATGCGGGTAAGCCTGTAATTTGCCTTGGGCCTGGGCGATTTCGCCGATAAAACTCATCTGGATATCCGCGCCGCTGATGGCTTCACCCACCAGGTACGGGGTGCGCGCCAGCACGTCGTTGAGGTAACCCAGGTAGTTGGCCAGTTCCGATTCGATACGCGGATGCAACGGCGCGCCGGCCTCGCCCAGGCGGCCGACATACAGGTTGAGCATCAACGGCAGCATCGCCGAGCCTTCGGCGAAATGCAGCCATTGCACGTATTCGTCGTAGGTGGCGCTGGCCGGATCGGGCTGCAAGCGGCCCTGGCCGTGGCGGCGGATCAGGTAGTCAACGATGGCGCCGGACTCGATCACCACATGGGGGCCGTCCTCGATCACCGGGGACTTGCCCAGTGGGTGGACCGCCTTGAGTTCAGGCGGCGCGAGGTTGGTCTTGGGGTCGCGCTGGTAACGCTTGATCTCGTAGGGCAGGCCCAGTTCTTCCAGTAGCCACAGGATGCGCTGGGAGCGCGAGTTGTTCAGATGGTGGACAGTGATCATACAAACTCCGCGGGCGACAGTAGGTGTGTAGCAACAGACTACGCCAACGCGGCCGAGTGCCGTGCATTAACCAACCGCGTGAGTGTGGCGAGCGGCTCGGTGCAGGCCGAGCCGTATCGACCTCAGCCGTTGACCATCGCCCACAGCGAAGCGCCGACCCCGGTGATACTCTCCCCGGCGATCAACCCCGCCGCAGCGGTGATTGCAAAGCGCTCGGTGAGGCTCGGCCAACGGCAACTCACCAGCCAGGTCAGCACGGCGCCGAGGGCCATCATCAGCGAGACCGACGCCGGCAGTACGAATGCCAGGCCCAACGCAGCGGCACTGGGCAGGTAACGCGCACGGTGCGCGGGCAAGGTGCTGTCCAGAATGCCGAGCAGTACCCCGATCACGCCGCCCAACCCAATCGCCCAGCGGATACTGATCGACAACGAGTCAAGCCCATGGGTCAGGGTTTGCGCCACGGCTTTCCAGGTGGCGACGGCCGGAGCAGGCCACTGCTCGGTCAACAACATGGCTTGTGGGTCGGGGATCAGCGCCAGGTAAGCGAATACGCCGACGATGCTGCCGATAAAAATCCCCAGGATTTGCGCGATCACCTGTTTATGCGGTGTGGCGCCAATCGCCTTGCCCACCTTGAAATCATTCATCAGGTCGGTGCACTGCCCGGCTGAACCGCCTGCGGTGTTAGCACTCATCAGGTTGATCGGCACCTGGCCCGGCGCGACGATGCCAAAACTCAGCTGGGACAACTGCCCGATGGCGCCAATCGGCGGAATACCCGTGGCGCCCACCACGCGCGCGGCCACCGCGGCCAGGCAGATCGCCAACGGAATGGTCAGCAGCGCCATCCACAGGTTGATGCCGAACAACAGCGCCTGCAGGCTGACCACCAAGGCAATCGCCAGCACGAATCCAGCGGCCGGACCGGGCTTGGGCACACGCCAAGCCCGCGCCCCGGTAGAGCGGCTGGACGCATATAGCGCCCACAACCGAATAGCCAGAGACGCCAAGGTCGAACACACCATCAGGCTCACGCCCGGCCACAACAGCCATTCCACCAGCGCGGCAAACTGCGGGCCGGTGCTGCCGGCGGGCACGATCACCAAGCCTTCGGCCAGCAGCCATGGCGCAAGCCCACCCCAGGCGAGCACGGCGCCGAGCAACAGGGTCAGGCCGACGCGGATGCCGATGATGCCGCCAAACCCCACCAGCAACAGCGACGGGTCGGCGCTGAAGGTCAGGCGCTCCAAGTGGGCGCTCGGCGACCAGCGCGGCAGGCTCCATAGAAACGTGTCCACCCATTTGACCAGCCCGGACAGCAACGCAGCGCCCAGCAGCACTTTCAAGCGCGTCGCGGCTTCGCGGCCATGGTTGTAGATGTGCAGCAGGGTTTCCAGGGTGGCCATGCCTTCGGGAAATTTCAGCGCGTTGTCATTGAGCAACGAGGGCCGCAGGTACCAGGCGATCCAGATCCCCAGAAAACTCACCGAGAACACCCAGGCGATCATCGGCAACGCGTCCAACTGGTTGCCGGTCAGCAAGGTATAGGCCGGAATCGGCGCCACCAGCCCGCCGGAGATGATCGACGCGGCGGCCGAGGCGACGGTCTGGTTGATATTGCTTTCATGCAACGTCCACGGCAGCGCCTGGGACGAACGCCGGGCCAGGCCTTGCCAGATTGCGTAGCCGACCAGCAGGGCAATGATCGACATATTGAACGACCAGCCGATCTTCAGCCCGGCGTAGACATTGGAAGGCGTGAGCAGGATACCGAGCAGCGTACCGGTGACGACGGCGCGCAGGCTCAGCTCGCGTTTGATAGGGCCGTGCTCAGGGAGCGCTGGCGGGGTGGAAGGCATGCGGAGTCCTTTCAGCAAAAAAAGAGCGACCCAACTAGTGAGCCCCCTCAGCTTCGAAGGTTCCTGAAACGACACCCGAACCTCTGTTTGTGCTGAGAGGACTTGCTGCTATGAACAGCCTTGTTGGTTGAGAGAGCTTGATGGCGTGAGCGGACTTTAGGCTTTCTGTGGTGAGCGGGC
>NZ_JAEILC010000163.1:5063-9827 GCF_016307435.1 Pseudomonas sp. S4_EA_1b
CACCACAAGAGCCCCGCTCACCACAAAAAAGTCCCTTCACCACAAGAGCCCCGGTCACCACAAAAAGCCCCGTTCACCATAACGAGTCTGATCAACAGAAAGGGCATCGCTGCTTACGGTCAGCTTGCCGGGCTGCAGGCGAGCAAGTCTGGATACATCTGGTCATCAACTGACAGACGCTCGTCACTCATCTCGGGCTAGCGTTAAAGCTCTTCAGAACAGTCATATAGAGCAACGCAATGCGCTTCCCCCCTCAATCCCATCGCCTGCGTCACGGTCGTTATTCGGAACATGGACGTAGCTACCTAGTGACCTTCGTTGTGAACCACCGTCGCCGTTTGTTCACTGACCTCTATCTGGGTCGGCTGCTGGTTGCCGAGCTGCGGCAGGCGCATGAACTGGGCCTAGTTGATTCTTTGGCCTGGGTCGTGATGCCAGACCATGTGCATTGGCTATTTGAGTTGAAGCAACGGAATTTGCCCGATGTGATAAGGCGCGTGAAGTCACGAAGTACGCTGACCATCAACCGACGCCGCCAAAGCAAGGAGCGGGTTTGGCAGCCCGGTTATCACGACAGGGCGGTGCGTGCGCAGGACGATTTGTGCAAGATGGCTCGTTACATCATTGCCAATCCCCTGCGGGCCGGCCTGGTGGAGCGGGTTGGAGATTTTTCGTTATGGGACGCCGCCTGGCTCTGATGTCTCAGCGGGCTTTGGAACATCTGGGAGGGTGTACGTCCATGCGTTTTATTTGTGGCGAGCGCGTCTCTGTGGTGAGCGGGCTTGNNCAGCCCAGCGCGGGGCAAGCCCGCCCACTACAATGCGTTCGCGGGTCTCAGCCTGCATCCTGGGTGGGTGATCACGCCGTACCGGTCGGGCCTAAAACGTGGGAGTGGCGCGCAATCTCCGTCAGGTGCTTGTCTCAATCCAGGCGGAACCGCGCCGTGTTATCGCTCAGCGCCTGGCTGCCCTTGCTCAGGGTGTCCGCCGCGCGGTTCACAGCGCGGGCGCCGTCGAGCAAGCGCCCGGCGGCCTGGTCGACTTGTTGAATATTGCCGCTGACTTCATCCGCCGTGGTCGCTTGTTCCTCTACCGCCGTGGCGATTTGCGCCAAGGTGTCGGTGACGTTCTGCACCGCGCCGGCGATCTCGCCCAATCGCACGCCCAGCCCGGTGACCGATTCGGCATCGCTCAGTGCTTGTTCGCACGCGGCGCCCATCAGGGTGACGGCCTGGGTCACGGTGGCGCGCAGGCTGTCTACCGTGCCGGCGATCTGCGCGGTGGATGCCTGAGTGCGTTGGGACAGGCTGCGCACTTCATCGGCTACCACCGCAAAGCCGCGCCCTTGCTCACCGGCGCGCGCCGCTTCGATGGCGGCGTTGAGCGCCAGCAGGTTGGTCTGCTCGGCGATACCGCGGATGGTGTCGACCACCGATTGAATCTGCTGGCCCTGATCGCTGACTTGCTGCAAGGCGGCGGCGGTGTCGGTCAGGCGTTGGTTGAGCTGCTGGATGCTGGCCGTGGTGCGTTCGCTGTCGCGGCTGCTGTCCTCGGCGATGCGCCGGGTTTGCTGGGCGCTGCCGGAGGCCTGTTCGCAACTTCTGGCTACCCCCATGGAGGTAGCGGCCAGTTGCGTGGCGGCGGCGGCGATCTGGCTGATCTGATGTTGCTGGTCTTCGACTTCGCTGAGGGTGCTACCCGATTGGGTGTTGAGGGTGATCACCGCCGAGCCGAGCTGCTGGGTTTCGTGATTGACCCCCAGCAGGCTAGTGCGCAGTTGCATCACCGCCACGTTCAATGCCGTGCTGATCGCCGCCAATTCGTCACGCCCCTGCACCGCCACTTCCACGCACAGATTGCCGTCGCGCAGGGACTCGGCCAGGGTCGTGATGCCACTGGCGCTACGCCGGATAGAAGCTTGCAAGCTCATAAACAGGTACAGCGCCGCCAAGGCCAGCAGGCCGAATGTCGCCGCCACCGGGATAAATTGCTGCAGTGAGCGATCGTGGTAATACGCCAGGCGCGCGTCCAGGGAATTGAGCGACTGGTTGCGCAGTGCGCCGAGGCTGCTCAGCATGGCGTCGACACTGCGCTCGAAAGCAGCGGTGTCGAGTTTGATCGTGCCGCCGAACACGCCGTCGTCCAGCACTTTGAGTTCGTTGTCCAGCACCTGCAGGCTGTTGTCGTACTGCGCGGTCCACGGCTCCATACCCGCGTAAGGCTTGGCCTTGAGCGATACGGCGGCCTTGATCAGTTGATCCCGCGCATCACCGATGCGGCTGCGCAGGTCACGCATCTGCAAGCGGCTCTGCAAAGTGAACTGCCCCGACGCGATGGACGACTGGCCGATGCCCGCCATGCGGCCGATGCGCTCGATCAGGTCGGGCGTCTGCTGCGTGGCGATTTGCATCGTCAGGTAGGTTTCCAACCAGGGGTCGAGGATCAGGCCGGTATCCAGCGCGATCTGCTCGCGCAATGCCTGCATGGCACCGAGCGCCGACGTGAAGCGGTCGTAGCCATCCGGCCACCAACCCACGGCGCGCAGGGATTGGCTGTCCAGGCCCTTGACTGCGCCTTGCAAGGTGTCGAAGCGTGCCTGAATGTCCGCGCTGACGTTCTGCGCCTTGAGTGTTTCACCCAAGGTTTGCAGGCTTTGTTGGATCGGTGCGTAGTTGGCATCCAAGGCGGCCATGGCAGCCTTCGCAGCGGGTGTGGGCTCGCGCAGCAGATCCACGGCCTTCCAGCGCGCAGCCAGGTTGCGCTGGGCGGTCAATTGCGCGTCCAGGCTATCGAGCGCCAACAACTGGCTGACACCGGAACGCTCGCTGGAAATCACACTTAATTTGTCCCGGTAGTCCTGACCGATCATCCACAGGCTACCCGCCAAGGGCAGCATGAACAGCAAAAACAGCAGTTGGAATTTGCGCGCGAAACCAAACTGTCCGAGCAGGCGGATACCGGGTGATAACAAACTGTGCATGTCCGACTACTCCCTCAAACCACCCAGGCGGTGCAGGGCTGGGGGAAACCTTGAAATGACTAACGGCAAAACGCCATGTCATTGATTATTCTGGGACTAGCAAGATACGGGCCGTTGAGCCACAGCCCCGAAACAGGGCAGGCGATGTGCAAAAACGCGCCGTAGCGTGCTCGAAAATGGGGCGAAAGCACTCAGTCCTGGCAGTGACGGTGTCACCGCCGGGGACGACAAGCACGGGGATGTTCGGACAAGCACACGCTTCAACCATCCGCCGTCATAGGCAGGCTATCGGCTGCCTACCGCGCAAACTTGAAGACGCGATGAGGTGTGCTTAACCCAGCAGCTCCCGGATCCATTGCACCTGCCGGGCGATGTGTTGTTGCTTGCCGTGTAGAGCGCCCTGCTCCGACTGTTCAAGGCCTGCCAGCACCTTCTGCTTCAGACGCAACGCCCGTTGCCATTTGGCCAAAAACACCGGGCTGCGCGCCTGCATCTGCAGTGGGCCGAAGTACAGTTGTTCGGCGCTGTAGGCCACCGGCCCGGCGCGTTCGGCGACGATGATTTCGTAGTAGAAGCGGTTTTCGTGCACCAGCTCTTCGTTGAGGATCGTGTAAGCGTTATCCATCAACCAATGGCGCAGCGGTGCCTCGCCGCCATTGGGTTGCAGAATCAGGCGCTCGCGGCCGCTCAAGCGCGCCTTGCCGCCGTCCAGGATGTCGCGAATCGTCTCGCCGCCCATGCCGCACAGGCTGATCGCGGTAATGACGTCGTCGGGCTCGATGGCCGCAAGGCCGTTGGCCTGGCGCACGCTGATGTGCGCTTGCAGGTCGTTATCGCGCACGGTGCGCTGGGCCGCGTGGAACGGCGTGCTCGCCAGCTCCCCCGCAACCGCCGCGCTGATCGCGCCACGACGTAACAAGGCTACCGGCAGGTATGCGTGGTCCGAGCCGATATCGGCCAGGCGCGCGCCCGACGGCACGTTCGCCGCCACGCGTTCCAGGCGCATGGATAAAGTGTGTTCGTTCAATTGAGGGTCCTATGGGCGCGTTCGAGCGTCTTACTCGCCGGAAAACCGGTCCCGGCTATTGGTCAAGTGCAGCACCATGGCTGCGCGGGCCGCGTCCGCATCCTGACGCTTGATCGCGTTAAAAATCGCCTCATGCTCCAGGTGCGCCAACTGCCCCAGCTTTGCGAAGTCCGCGCCACCGCGCTCGGCGCCCTTGACCAGGCTGCGCGGAATCATAGCGCTGCCCAGGTGCTGCATGATCTCGGTGAAGAAGGTATTGCCGGTGGCTTCGGCAATCAGCTGGTGGAAGCGTTTGTCTTCTTCCACACAACTGTCGTTGTTGGCCAGGGACGCCTGATAGTCATCCAGGGCCTGGCGCATATGGGCCAGTTGCGCATCGGAGCGTCGCCCCGCAGCCAACGCCACCGCCTGCACCTCCAGGCCCAGGCGCAGCTCCAGCATGTTGCGCACACTGGCTACCGTGTCCACATGCAGACGCAAGCCTTGCTGGGCGCGCGGCTCCAGCACAAAGGTGCCGATGCCGTGACGCGTCTCCACCAGCCCGGACGCCTGCAGCTTGGAAATGGCTTCGCGCACCACCGTGCGGCTCACGCCGTGTTCGAGAACGATGGTGGATTCGGACGGCAGTTTTTCACCGGGTTTCAACTGCCCCAACAGGATGCGCTGGGTCAGATCATCGACCACGCCTTGAGCCAGGTTGGTGGAGCGTTTGCGTGGGGTGGCTGGGGGTTGGATGGGCATTGCGACGGGTCCACGGG
>NZ_JAEILC010000164.1:0-17089 GCF_016307435.1 Pseudomonas sp. S4_EA_1b
GAGGGGGTATGCCTGCCTTGTTTCACTCTTCGGATGCGTTCGCCAACTGGAACCGCGACCTACGTGCGGTATGCGGCAACTTCAGCACAGCGATGTCAGATCAGCACAGCCTATTTATCGGTAGCGTCCACGGCCAAGACGTCTGTGGCCTAGAGTTAGCCCATATCCGAACCAATGCAGGCCTGATTAGCCGCCACCGTACCTGCGGTGACGGGGATGACGATCGGTACTGCTTCCTGATTCTGCAGAACGGTGGTCATCAGCGCATTCGCCAACAAAACCAGGTAATCGATTTGGGGCCGGAAGACGTCGCCCTTGTTGACTCAGCGCGGGCATTTGAGATCGAACCACAGGGGCTGGTGCAAAATATCTCGATTCATCTTTCTCGCGAGGAAGTCAGCCTTCAGCTAAGCCATAAACATCTGTTCGGCAAGCTCGCTCGCAATAGTGTCGCCACTCACATGATTCGCGCACTGGTGCGTTCCTTGGGTGACGTAGAGTTGAGCAAAGATTATGGCGGTAGAAGCGACGGCCCAGCTCTGGAGCAAGCAATGATTGGATTGGCCGCCGCCGGCTTAGACGAACGTGCCGATGGGCAACCTGGCTTTGCCTGTGTGGGTCATGATGACATCTATGGCTTGGCCACGCGTCTGGTTGAGGCTTCTCTCCAAGACACCGAGTTGAGCCCTGAATACCTGGCCCGACGGTTGAATGTCTCGGTCCGACAGTTATACCGGCTTTTCGAACAACGTCACGAAAGCATCTCTCGCTACATTCAGCAACGCCGCTTGGAAAGGGTGGCACAGGATCTGCGGGCTCACGACCTCCGTCACGAGTCAATCACTCAGATCGCATTCAAATGGGGTTTTGTCGATGCCGCGCACTTCAGTCGCGCGTTCAAACGACATTTCCAGCACGCTCCCCGGGATTTCCGTCAACACATCCTGTAAGTGCAAACCTGGCAGAAAAAGCCAAGCGGTTTGGCAGACTCAGTCAAGTCGTCCTGCATGGCAGGCTCTCTAATAAGATTGCCTGGGCCGGGGTGTGATACCGAGCCGATTATTGCCGGAGAAAAAAAACAATGAGAATACGGAGCCTGATGATAGGCACCCCTTTGCTGATAGCTACATTCTGCTCAGTTGCGTTGGCAGGCCCGGCTCAGGTCGATGGCCAGCGAATCATCGCGGCTGACCAAGAACCAGGCAACTGGATGAGCCATGGCCGCACTTACGATGAGCAGCGTTACAGCCCCCTGGATAGCGTCAATACTGGCAACGTCGGGCAGTTGGGTATGGCATGGACGACCAAGCTTGATATAGACAGCGGTACCGAGGCTACGCCGCTTGTAGTCGATGGAGTGATGTACACAACCGGCGCGTTTAGCATCGTGTATGCGATCAATGCAGCCACGGGTGCGTTGGTTTGGAAATATGACCCGAAAGTACCGGCGGAAAACCTTAGCCAGGGCTGTTGTGGTCCCGTCAACCGTGGCGTTGCGGTATGGCAGGGCAAGGTCTACGTGGGTAGCTTTGATGGTCGTTTGATAGCCCTTGATGCAATTGATGGCCAGCCCGTTTGGAGCGTTGACACCATTATCGATCGGACGAAGAGCTACTCAATCACGGGGGCTCCACGAATCGTTAAAGGCAAGGTGCTGATCGGCAATGGCGGTGCCGAGTTTGGCGTTCGCGGTTATGTTACCGCTTACGACGCCGAGACCGGCAAGCAGGCATGGCGGTTTTATACCGTGCCGGGTGATCCGAAGCTGCCACCTGAAAACAGTGCCATGGCCAAGGCGATTAAAACCTGGGACGGCGACGGCTGGGTTAAATGGGGCGGCGGCGGGACGGTCTGGGACTCCATGGCCTACGACCCGGAGCTCGATCTTCTCTACGTGGGCACTGGTAACGGCTCACCTTGGAACTACCAGTTCCGTACCAATGGTAAGGGTGACAACCTCTACGTGTCTTCGATTCTGGCGTTGCGGCCAGACACAGGAGAATACGTCTGGCACTACCAAATCACACCCCAAGACCAGTGGGATTTCACCGCCACGCAACACATGATATTGGCTGATATCAAGATTGACGGCAAAGTCCGCAAAGTAATCATGCAAGCGCCGAAGAACGGCTTTTTCTACGTCCTTGACCGCACCAATGGCAAGTTGCTGTCGGCTAAGAATTTCGTTCCGGTCAATTGGGCCAGTGGTATCGACATGAAAACCGGTCGACCGATTCTTACCGGCGCGGCCGACTACTCCAAAGAGCCGAAAGTAGTACAGCCAAGTTTCCTCGGTGGGCACAACTGGCACCCCATGTCGTTTAGCCCGAAGACCGGATACGTCTACATTCCCGCCCAGTACACCTTGGCCGAACTTAAGGCCGCTAAAGCGCCTATGTTTTTGTCGAACAAGTCGGTGGTGAACTTTGGGCTTGATGTTCCGGACTTGCCTGAAGATCCGAAAGTCTTGAATACAATCCGTGACGCCTGGAGTGGTGAGCTCATTGCTTGGGATCCGGTTAAACAGAAGGCGGCCTGGAAGCAGTCGTATATCAGCGCTGGCAACGGAGGCACGCTGGCAACCGCGGGCAACCTAGTGTTCCAAGGCACTGCCGATGGACGAGTAGTCGCCTATAGCGCCGACACCGGTAAGCAGCTGTGGGAGCATAGGGCTAACTCCGGGGTGATGGCAGGGCCCGTCACCTATGCGGTTAATGGCGAGCAATATGTGGCGTTCTCGGTGGGTTGGGGTGGAATCATACCCTTGCTGACTGGACCATTGACCAACAAAGGTAAGGTGCGCGCCGAATCGCGGGTAATCGCCTTCAAGCTCGGTGCCCATGGGGAGTTGCCACCTCCAAAGGTCGCACCTGTTTTGCCAACGACCCAACAGAAACTGACGGCAACCCCCGAGCAACTCGCTCAGGCCCGAGGTCTGTTTAATGGCCTGTGTGCCGGCTGCCATGGTCTTAATGCCATCAGTGGTGGCGTGGTGCCAGACTTGCGCTATCTGGATGACAACAAGCACGCGGCGTTTCCTGCTTTTGTCAGCGGTGCATTGATTAGCAAGGGAATGCCAAACTTCTCGGACATTCTTCAGCAAGAAGATATGGAAATGATTCGTCAATACCTCGTTAAGCGTACCCAGGATTTGCAGGCTGACCTCAAGGCCGCGGGGCACTCCGCCTCTCACTGATCCCATGCTGTTTAACCTGCGCCTGGCGGCTCCTTCAGGAGTCGTCACGGCGAAGCTCTGCCTCAAATAAAAATAAAGAGACACGCCATGAAAACACTCAGCACTCTGACGTTCAGCGCACTTTTCGCTAGCTTGGCTCCTTTGGCCCTGGCTGATGTGAAACCAGACCCTGGCGATTACACCGCATTACCGCAAGGCACCGATGTGGTGGTGCTGTACCAGCAGAACCCCAGAGGAGATAAGGTCTACTCAGGCGGCAAGAAAGTTGCCGACAATCTGGACCTTGATCTGACTGTCGGGGTCTTGCGACTGATCCACTTCACAGAGTTTTTCAATACAGGACTTACGTGGGATCCGCAGATTGTCATTCCTTTTGGGTATCAAAAGACCGGTGCCACTGACAGCAAAAATTCAGGCCTGGGTGATATTACTTTCGGTGGGACGGTATGGACCATTGCGGATCTTGCCAAGAATGAACATCTCGGCTGGTCGGTATTTGTTACCGCCCCTACTGGCAGCGAGAAGAATCAGGGGTTTGCCTTGAGCGACAATCGCTGGGCTCTGGATTTTCAGGTCGGCTATATAAAAGGACTGACCGACAAGATCACATGGGACGTGATCGCTGAAACCGAATTCTATGATGAGCAGCGTTCTACCAACTCCAAAAAAGATCCATTGCTTCAGTTGCACAATCATCTGCGCTACAACTTTACACCTGATACCTACGCAGCTATCTCCTACCGACATAATTGGGGCGCGCGCGAGACACTTGACCATGAAACTCTCGCCACAAGCCGGAGCAACGGTACCGTAGGCTTTACCGTTGCGACAATGCTGGGTAAGCAAGTGCAAGTCTTGGGGCAGCTCATGCATGACACCTCAGTGCGTGAGGGGGTGAAGATTGATAATTCGCTGCAGTTTCGCGTGGCGTATTTCTACTGACTCGACCTTGAGCATTTGCGGCTGAGACCTACGCCGGTATGCGCATTCTGTATGCCGGTGGCTTATTTATAGTGCCCGTGTGTGTTATCGGCGCGGCGCTTTTTTTTGAGGGAGAAACTTCCCATGGAAAGTACAATTTTGCATATGGAAGGTGCATTTTCCAGACGTACCACTCACCCCATACTGGTCCTGCAGCCGGTGCAACTCCTTGATAGTGGGAGAACGCCGGACATCCAATAATAAGCAGGACCTCCCATGAAAAAGCCAAACCCGCTCTTTGACGATCTCAAGTCGATTCTGCCGAACATTGCAGCCAACGCGTTCCAGGCTGAGCAAAGCCGCAAGGTCCCTGACGAAAACATTTCGCTGCTCAAAAGCATCGGTATGCACCGAGCGTTTCAGCCCCGCCAGTTCGGCGGAATGGAAATCTCACTGCCCCAATTTGCCGATTGCATCGCCTTGCTCGCCGGCGCCTGTGCCAGCACGGCCTGGGCGATGAGCCTGCTGTGCACGCACAGCCATCAACTGGCGATGTTTTCCGCCAAGCTCCAACAGGAAGTCTGGGGCGATGACCCCAATGCCACGGCCAGCAGCAGCATCGCGCCGTTCGGCCGCACCGAAGAAGTTGAAGGCGGCGTGTTGTTCAGCGGTGAGATGGGCTGGAGCAGCGGCTGCGATCACGCTGAGTGGGCGATCGTCGGCTTCCGTCGCAAGAACACCGAGGGTAACCAGGACTATTGTTTCGCCGTGCTGCCGCGCAGTGATTATCAGATCCGTGATGATTGGTTTGCAGCCGGCATGAAAGGCAGCGGCACCAAGACACTGATCATCGAAAATGCGTGGGTGCCGGAACACCGAATTCAGAAAGCCAAAGACATGATGGAAGGCAAGTCCGCAGGCTTTGGTCTGTACCCAGACAGCAAGATTTTCTACTCGCCGTACCGTCCTTACTTCGCCAGCGGGTTTTCCACCGTGAGCTTGGGGGTGGCCGAACGGATGCTTGACGTATTCCGGGAAAAGACCAAAACCCGCGTACGTGCCTATACCGGCGCCGCAGTAGGGGCGGCAACGCCAGCCCTTATGCGCCTGGCGGAGTCAACTCACCAGGTGGCGGCGGCCCGTGCTTTCTTAGAAAAGACGTGGCAGGAACATGCTGAACACAGTGAGCAACATCGCTATCCAACTCGCGAGACCTTGGCCTTCTGGCGCACCAATCAGGCATACGCGACCAAAATGTGCATCCAGGCTGTCGACCGTCTGTTCGAGGCTGCTGGTGGTAATGCCTGGTTCGAGCACAATGAAATGCAGCGTCTATTCCGTGACTCGCATATGACCGGCGCCCATGCCTACACCGACTATGACGTGTGCGCGCAGATTTTGGGCCGTGAGCTGATGGGCCTAGATCCTGACCCAAGCATGATCTAAGTCGAACACCCAAAGTCTCTATAACAACAATCAGGATTGCTTGTAGAAGCGGTCCGGGAGTCTTGCATGTCTGATATAAACCCTACGCTCTTCGACGCTCGTGCCTTTCGCCGGGCTCTGGGGAATTTTGCTACCGGCGTCACTGTCGTGACTGCCGCCGACGCCAGTGGTCGTAAGGTAGGCGTTACGGCCAACAGTTTCAATTCGGTATCCCTTGATCCACCGCTTGTGCTGTGGAGTATCGACAAACGTTCTAACAGCCATGAGGTATTCGAGCAGGCCAGCCATTTTGCGGTCAACGTGCTGGCAGCTGACCAGATTGACCTGTCGAACAACTTTGCCCGTCCCAAGGAAGACCGTTTCGCCGAAATTCAATTTGAACCAGGTGAGGGTGGCGCGCCGGTCTTTGCTGACTGTTCGGCACGGTTTCATTGCGAGAAATACCAACAGGTGGACGGCGGTGATCACTGGATCATGATCGGCAAGGTCGTGGCGTTTGACGACTTCGGCCGGTCGCCGTTGCTTTATCACCAAGGCGCGTACTCCATGGTGCTACCACATACGCGGATGACCCAACGTGACGAAAATCAGGCGCCAAGCAGCCATTTTCAGGGACGTCTGAGCCACAACCTGTATTACCTGATGACTCAAGCTGTGCGTGCTTATCAGTCCAGCTACCAGCCACGGCAATTGTCCACCGGACTGCGTACCAGTGAGGCGCGCATGCTGATGGTGCTGGAAAGTGACGCTGGCTTGAGCATGAGTGACCTGCTGCGCGAAGTGGCGATGCCGGTTCGAGAGATCGATGAGGCTGTGGCCAATCTTAAG
Organism: Pseudomonas sp. S4_EA_1b; assembly: GCF_016307435.1. Taxonomy (NCBI): domain Bacteria; kingdom Pseudomonadati; phylum Pseudomonadota; class Gammaproteobacteria; order Pseudomonadales; family Pseudomonadaceae; genus Pseudomonas; species Pseudomonas sp. S4_EA_1b. Next base: position 6,392 of record NZ_JAEILC010000164.1, read on the forward strand.
CGCAAAGGGCTGGTGAGCGACGATGAAAACCGTGTGCGTCTGACCGCTACCGGTCTGGATCAGACGGAGGACTTATGGGCGATTGCACGAGAACAGCAAGACATGGTGTTCAGCGATTTCAGCGAAGAGCAGATCGATACCTTCAAGACCGTGCTAAAGCAACTGATCAATCACTGTTGATAACATCCCGCTTATTTCACGGCGCCAAGAGGCGCCGTTTTTTGCACGTATCAATCACTTATGAATTTTATTAATCCGTTAACTCAGTTACGAACCGAAGTTAATGCCCAACACAGGCAGTCCCTGACCTTAATCTAGTTACAGGTCCGTGACGCGGCGCTGATCTTTTTCCGGCCTCGCTGAATGAACATGGGCTGACCGAGCAGCAATGGCGGGTTATTCAAATTCTTAGCCTGCACGACGAAATGGAGATTTACAAACTCGTCGAACTAGCGTGCATTCTCAAGCCGAGCATGATAGGTGTGCTGGTGCGCATGGAGGCGGCGGGGATGGTGCACCGGCGCGGAGCCGAGCAGGATAAACGGCGGATACTGGTGAAGCTGACGGAGAAGGGCAAAGCCAGTTCGAGTCGATGAGCCATCGCATAGAGGAAAATTATCAGCGCTTGCAGGGCCCGTTTGGGGAGGAAGCGTTGCAGGTATTGTTGGGGTTGCTGGATGATTTGGAGACCATCAAACGTAAAAACACCGCAGATCCAAAATTTGGGAGCGGGGTTGCTCCCAGATTCTGGATCTTCGTTATGTGAGCGTCAGTACACGCCGCCGGTAACGGTCGGTGCTGCGGTGTCCTTGAACTTGGCAGCCAACCCCTGCAACCCGCGCATCAACACCGTCGTATCCACGCCTACCGCCACAAACGCCGCTCCCAACTCGATGTACAGCCGCGCCAATTTCTCATCCGCACTCAAGATCCCCGCCGCCTTGCCAGCCTTTTGAATCCGTCCAATCGCGTCCTCAATCGCTGCCTGCACGTCGGGATGCCCGGGATTCCCCCTATGCCCCATGGCCGCGCTCAAATCCGCCGGCCCGATAAACACCCCGTCCACCCCATCAACCGCCGCAATCGCGTCCAGGTTGTCCAGGCCTTCACGGTTCTCGATCTGCACCAGCAGGCACATCTGCGCATCCGCTTCATCCAGATAACCCGGAATGCTGTTCCAGCGCGAAGCCCGTGCCAGCGCACTGCCAACGCCCCGTACGCCAAAGGGCGGATAACGCACGGCCCGCACTAACTGCTGGGCCTGTTCAGCCGTCTCCACCATCGGCACCAACAGCGTCTGCACGCCAATATCCAGAGCCTGCTTGATCAACGCCGTATCGCCGATCACCGGGCGAATCACCGGTTGGCTGTCGTAAGGCGCAACGGCCTGCAACTGGCCAAGCATGCCGCGCAGGTCATTGGGTGCGTGCTCGCCGTCGATCAGTAGCCAGTCGAACCCGGCATTCGCGGCCAGTTCGGCGCAATAAGCGTCGGCCAAACCGAGCCACAGGCCGATCTGGGTTTCGCCACGTTGCAGGCGCTGCTTGAAGCGGTTGATGGGCATGTCCATGAAACGGTCCTCCAGTATTCAGACAAAGCGGCAGGAGATGGAACCGAGCATGTCGTAGTCGACATGGAAGGTATCGCCTGGATTCGCCGCTACCGGGCGGGTAAACGAGCCGCCGAGGATGATCTGGCCGGGTTGCAAGGTGACGTCGTACGGCGCCAGTTTGTTCGCCAGCCACGCCACGCCCTTGGCCGGGTGGTTGAGCACGGCAGCCGACACCCCGGACTCCTCAATCACCCCGTTGCGGTACAGCACAGCGGGCACCTTGCGCAGGTCGATCTCGGTGGGGCGTACGGCGCGGCCGCCCATCACCACGCCGGCGTTGGCGGCGTTGTCGGAAATGGTGTCGAACACCTTGCGTGTGGCGTTGGTGTGCGGATCGATCTGCTGGATGCGGGCGTCGATGATTTCCAGGGCCGGGATCACCCATTCAGTGGCGTCCAATACATCGAAGATCGTGCAGTTCGGCCCCTTGAGCGGCTTGCCGAGGATGAACGCCAGCTCCACTTCCACCCTTGGCACGATGAAGCGCTCGAACGGGATGTCGGTGCCTTCGTCGAAGAACATGTCATCGAGCAGGGCGCCGTAATCCGGCTCGGTGATGTTCGACGACACCTGCATCGCCCGGGAGGTGAGGCCGATCTTGTGCCCGACCAGCTTGCGCCCGTCCTTGATTTTCTGGGCCACCCAGGCGCGCTGGATGGCGTAGGCGTCTTCAATCGTGATGTTCGGGTGATCCAGGGAAAACTGGCGCACCTGTTCACGGGAACGCTCGGCCTGGTCGAGTCGGGTGGCGGCTTGCTGGATTTGGGCTTGATCAAGCATGACAAACTCTCTACTGGGGATTGACGATGGCGGCGTGGGTGCGCAGCACCAGCAGGCCGCCGAGGGCGATAAGCAGCGCGAGCACGTACAGGGCCAGGCTCGCGCTTTGGGTGGTGTCGCGCATCCAGCCGATCAGGTAGGGCGCGAGGAACGAGGCGATGCTGCCGAACGAGCTGATCAGCGCGATGCCGGCCGCCTGGGTGCTGTTGGACAGGAACGCCGGCGGCAATTGCCAGAACATCGGCAGCGCAGCGCTGGCGCCCATGCCGGCGAGAATCAGGCCGCCCAACACCAGGGTAGGGTTGGTGGGCGAGAGCCCGGCCACCGCAATACCGATGGCCGACATCAGCAACGGCACGCACAGGTGCCAGCGGCGTTCGCGGTTGCGGTCGGACGAGCGCCCGCAGGCGATCATGAAGGAGCACCCGGCCAGGTATGGCACGGCGCTCAGCAGGCCGACCTGGCTGTCGCGGCCGATGCCGGCGCCGTGGATCAGCGTGGGCATCCAGAACGCCAGGGTGTTCACCGCCAGCATCACCGCGAAGTACACCGCCACCAGCAGCCACACCTGCGGGTCACGCAGGATGCCGCCAAAGGAGGTGATGGATTTGCGCTGTTCTTCAGTGCTCAGTTGCTCGCGCAGTTGTTGCTTTTGCGCGGGCTCCAGCCACTTCACGGTTTCGAAGCTGTCGGGCAGGTATTTCAGGACGACCAGGCCGAGCAGCACCACCGGGGCGCCTTCGATCAGGAACATCCATTGCCAGCCCCGCAACCCGCCGAAATCATGGAAGTTCTCCAGGATTGCGCCGGACAACGGGCCGCCAATCACACCGGCCATGGGCACGGCAATCGCAAACAGCGCGGTGACTTGCGCCCGGCGGCGGGCTGGGTACCAGCGGTTGAGAAACACCAGGATCCCCGGGAAAAAGCCGGCTTCCGCCACCCCCAACAAAAAGCGCAGCACATAGAAACCGGTGGAGCTTTCGATCCACAACATGCTGGTGGACAGCAGGCCCCACACCACCATTAGGCAGGCGATCCAGCGCCGTGGGCCGACCCTGTCCAGGGCCATGTTGCTCGGCACGCCGAACAGCGCGTAGGCGATGAAAAACAGGCCGGCACCGAGGCCGTACACCGTGTCGCTGAAGTGCAGGTCGGTGCTCATCTGCATCTTGGCGAAGCCGATGTTGATCCGGTCCAGATGGGCAAACAGATAGCAGATCAGCAACAACGGCATCAGTCGCCAAGTGACGATGCTGTGGGTGCGCTGATGTTCGATCAGGGTGGCGCTGTCGGCGGTATTGGCTGTGCTCATGATGTTGTTCTTTTTTGTTTGAGTGGCCATGGGCGGAAAGGTGGGCTGTGGTCAGCCCGCCTGGTTCTTCAGGAATGCGTGCACATTGTTCTGCTTGAAATTCAGCTCGGGGTGCAGCTCGATCATCTCGAACGACAATGCAAGCAGCCGCTGGGATTGCAGCTCGGCGAAGTGCTCGGTGATGACCTTGAACAGGGCTTCGGCCACCGCCTTGCGGGTTTCCAGGTCTCGCCCGTGGCCAACCTTGAGGGTCATATGGACGAAAGCGTAGTCATGCTTGCCGTCGGCCATGTGCCAGGTGTCCAGTCGCACCCCGCGACTGCGGATGCCCCCCAGGGGAAACACGCCGCTGTCGCCCAGCACGGCGTGTACCTGCTCGAACAGGGCCGGCAGGTTGGCCTGCTGTTCAATGTTGTCGGTGTATTCGGCGATGAAATGCGGCATGGGGCCTCCGTTGTCGGCAGTGGGGAGCTTCAGGCTGCAAGATGTGTTGTCTTGCAGCTTTGAGCTTGAAGCTTTCAGCTGTTTCAAACCGGGAAAATGGCATTGATCTGCCCGGTGCCCGAGCTGCCGAACGGCTGGGTGATGATCTCGGCCGGCTGGTTGTAGTCCGGCCCGCCCAGCAGTCCCAGGAGCATCGCGGTGTCGTGCATCTTGCCTTCGCCGAAGCAGTGCTCGGCGTAGTCCGGCAGCATTGCGCAGAACTCCTTGAAGCGGCCTTGCTTCCACATCTCCACCACGTGCAGGTCCATCTGTTTGTCGAATTCACGGGTCCAGTTGTGGATGTTGGCTTCGGCTTCGCGGTCGTCCGAGAAACGGTGAGAGAGGGAACCCGAGGCCAGCACCAGCACTTTGCGGTCGCTTTTCTCGATCGCCCGGCGCACGGCGGCGCCGAACGCGAAGCTGTCTTCCAGGCGGTGCCAGGCGCACCACGCGGCAATCGAGATCACGTCGAACTTCTGCTCGTCCGGCACGCCCATGTGCATGTAGCGCATCGGCACCAGGGTGCCGTATTCCAGCTCCAGGCTCGGGATGTTGTGGGCCATGGTGCGCACGCCGGCCAGGTTGGCCTCGGCGGCGATCAACTCGCCCAGCTCCGGGCAGCCCGGGTACTCGTACTCCATGTTCTTGATGAAGTGCGGCAGCTCGTTGCTGGTGTAGGTGCCCTTGAAATGCTCGCCGCAGTTGACGTGATAGCCGCTGTTGACCAGCCAGTGTACGTCGAACACCACCGCGGTGTCGGCACCAAGTTCACGGGCGCGCCGCCCGATTTCCTTGTGCCCGGCGATGGCTGCCTCACGGCAACCGTGGTGCTTGCCGGGCAGTTCCGACAGGTACATCGAAGGGACGTGGCAGATCTTCGCGGCCAGTACGACTTCGCCCATGATGATTCTCCTGAAATTGTTGTTATTTAATTTGGAAGCAGGTGAAGCCTGCGATGCGCCGATGCGCGACGCATCGCGGGCTTCTACAGCCGCTGATGGCTGTTCAAAGTCCCCAGCGCGGAATGTGATGGCTGCCCATGGAGATACAAACGTTCTTGATTTCAGCGAACACTTCGAAGCTGTACTGGCCGCCTTCACGACCAGTGCCGGAACCTTTTACTCCACCGAATGGCTGGCGCAAGTCCCGCACGTTCTGACTATTGATAAACACCATGCCGGCTTCGATGCCGTAGGCCAGACGGTGCGCCTTGCCGATGTCCTGGGTCCAGATGTAGGACGCCAGGCCGTACTCGGTATCGTTGGCCAGTTGCAGTGCTTCGGCTTCGTCCTTGAACGGGATCAGGCACACCACCGGGCCAAAGATTTCTTCCTGGGCAATGCGCATACTGTTGTTTACGTCGGCAAATACTGTCGGCTGGATAAATTGCCCGCGGCTCAGGTGCGCCGGCAGGTTGGCCGGGCGTTCCAAGCCTCCGGCCAGCAGGGTGGCGCCTTCTTCGAGGCCAATCTTGATGTAGCCGGTGACCTTGTCATAGTGGGCCTGGGTGATCATCGAGCCGACCTGGGTTTTGGGGTCTTGCGGATCGCCGACGATCAGGCGTTTGGCGCGGGCGGCGAACTCGGCGACGAACTGCGGGTACACGCTCTCCTGAATGAAGATCCGGCTGCCGGCGGTGCAGCGTTCACCGTTCAGCGAGAAGATGGTGAACAGTGCCGCGTCGAGGGCGCGTTCCAGGTCGGCGTCTTCAAAGATCAGCACCGGCGACTTGCCGCCCAGTTCCATGGAGTACTTTTTCAATCCGGCGGTCTGCATGATTTTCTTGCCGGTGGCAGTACCGCCGGTAAAGGAAATCGCCCGTACGTCCGGGTGGCGCACCAGCGCATCACCGGCGGTGGCGCCGTAGCCCTGGATCACGTTCAGCACGCCTTTGGGAATTCCGGCCTCGACCGCCAGGCGCCCCAGTTCATTGGCCGTCAGCGGCGACAGCTCGGACATTTTCAGCACCGCGGTATTGCCCAGCGCCAGGCACGGCGCAGTCTTCCAGGTGGCGGTCATGAACGGCACGTTCCATGGCGACACCAACGCACACACACCCACCGGCTGGTAAAGTGTGTAGTTGAGCATCTGGTCGTCCACCGGGTAACTGTGGCCGTCCATGCGGGTGCAGACTTCGGCGAAGAAATCGAAGTTGTGAGAGGCCCGTGGAATCAGCACGTTCTTGGTCTGGTGGATCGGCAGGCCGGTGTCGAGGGTTTCCAGCTCGGCCAGGTGCGGCACGTTCTGTTCGATCAGCTCACCGAGCTTGCGCATCAAGCGGGCACGTTCTTTGGCCGGTGTGCCTGCCCACTTCGGAAAGGCTTCCTTGGCTGCTGCAACGGCCTGCGCCACTTCCTCGGCACCGCCGCTGGCCACTTCACCGATGGCTTCGCCGGTGGCCGGGTTGTAGTTGATGAAGGTGTCTTTGCTTTCGACCTCACGGCCGTTGATCCAGTGTTTGATCATATTGCTCAAGCCTCTTTACGGGCGGAGAAGTCCGCCTCGCTGACAATTCGATTGACCAGGCGACCGACGCCTTCCACTTCCACGACCACTTCGTCCCCCGGCACCACATCCGCCAGGCCTTCCGGGGTGCCGGTGGCGATCATGTCGCCGGGCTGCAGGGTCATGAAGCTGGACAGGTATTCGATCAAATACGGGATGTCGAAAATCATGTCTTTCGTGCTGCCTTCCTGGCGCAGTTCACCGTTGATCCAGGTGCGCAGCGTCAGGTTGCTTGGGTCTGGCACGTCGGCGACGTCGACTATCCATGGGCCCACAGGCGTGGTGGCGTCGCGGTTTTTCACCCGCAGGTTGGGGCGGTAGTAGTTTTCCAGGTAGTCGCGGATCGCGTAGTCGTTGCACACCGTGTAGCCGGCCAGATACTCCAGGGCGTTCTCGCGCTTGACGTTGCGCGCCGGCTTGCCGATGACCGCCACCAGTTCGCACTCGTAGTGCATGTAGGCGACGTTGTCCGGGCGCCAGGTCACCTGGTTGTGGCCGGTGTAGGTGCCGGGGGACTTGATGAACGCCAGCGGTTCGGTCGGCGGCTTGAAGGCCAGTTCGGCGGCGTGATCGGCGTAGTTCAGGCCCAATGCAAACATGCTGCCGTTGGCCGGTGGCAGCCATTCGACCTGGTCTTCAGCCAGCAGGCGACCGTCGGCCAGGCGCACGGCGTTCTGTGCCTCTACCAGAACCTGGTGCACGGCACCTTCAAAGCGAATACGGGCGTGTTTCATGACAGCTCCTCTGCCTTGATGTGGTTGACCAGGCGACCTAGGCCGCTGATCTCGACTTCAACCGTGTCGCCGGGTTGCACATCCACACGGCCTTCGGGAGTGCCGGTGATCAGCACATCGCCCTCGTGCAGGGTCATGAACTCGCTGATCTCGGCGATCAACTGCGGGAGGCTGCGCACGAAGTTGGCGGTGGAGTTTTGCTGGCGCAGTTCACCGTTGACGAACAGCTTCACGGCCAATTGATGCGGGTTGGCAATCTGGTCACGAGCCACTAGTTCGGGGCCCAATGCGCAGAAACCGTCCCGGCACTTGGCTTTCACCGCAGGGCGGTAGTAGCTGTCTTCTGGGAGGCTGAACTCATTGACGATGGTGTAGCCGGCCACATGCTCAAGGGCATCTTCAACACTGACCCGACTGGCGCTTTTACCGATCACCACGCCGAGTGCCGGGCCGGGTTGCAGGCGTTCACCCTGTGGGTGCAGCACCACGCCATCGTGACTGTTGCGGGTGTTGGGCGTCTTGATGAATAACACCGGCTTGACCGGTGGCTTCTGGTAAGGCGCTTGTTCGAATTCGGCGAGACGTTGGTTCAGCAACCCCTGATAGTTCAGCGCTACGCCGAACAGGGTGCCGCTCGCAACATCATGCAGGGCACGGCTCATGCTTTTCTCCTGGCAGTGTCGGGGCAGATCAGGACCTGCTCCGTGGAATATTTGTTAACCTATTAACGTTATAATTAAGATGTTAACTATCGTCAAGCGTGGCAATATCGTTTGAGCGTGGTGAGTCGCTGAAATCCGCTGAATTGCGGCCGTTTCAGCTTGGCTGGCTCCCCAATAAAAAAGAGAAACCCGCGATGAACGATCGTAAGCCGATCCCCAATATCAACATCGGTCAGGTGTACGACCAACGCTATAGCGATGCTGAAGTGCATTACGACAAGCTGGGCAACCTGGCGGATTTTTTTGGTCGCAACATGCCTGTGCATCGACACGACCGATTTTTCCAAGTGCACTACGTCAAGAGTGGGTCGGTGCGTGTTTACCTGGATGATCAGCAATACCTGGAGTCGGGCCCGATGTTTTTTATTACGCCGCCGACGGTAGCCCACTCTTTTGTAACAGAGGCAGATGCTGACGGGCATGTGCTGACGGTGCGCCAGCAGCTCGTTTGGGGGCTGATAGATGCGGACCCGGCGCTGGTCTCCGGCTCGCAGTTGCCTGCGGCCTGTGTAGCGCTTGCCCAGTTCCCTATCGAGGTTAGGCGGCTGGAGTTTTTGTTTGAGGAGCTGAGCAACGAAATCAACACCGCTGGCGCTGGGCGTAGTTCGGCCCTGGACAATTTGACGCGCTTGATCATGATCAACCTGCTCAGACTCTGCGCTAACTCTCTGCAAGCCCGGCCTGCGCGTCAGGAAGACCTGCGGATCTTCCATCGCTTCAATGAATTGATTGAGCACCACTACTTGCAGCATTGGCCGTTGTCGCGTTATGCCGAGGGAGTGGGCGTCACGGAGGCACGTCTCAATGACGTATGTCGAAGGATCGCCGACTTGCCGTCGAAGCGGTTGGTTCTGGAGAGAGTCATGCAGGAAGCCAAGCGTCTTTTGCTGTTCACGGGAAGTTCCGCCAGTGAAATCTGCTACCAGTTGGGGTTCAAGGACCCAGCCTATTTCAGCCGTTTCTTTCAGCGTTACGCGCATATGACGCCGGGAGAGTATCGCCTGCAGCAATCGGGATTGCGGTGAAGCCGCCATACTGACTCCTGCATCGGCACCAGTTTGATCATCTTGGTCGCTGTCACTTCCTTTAAAAATGGCTTTTACAGGGAACTGATTGCACATTTCACTCCCGCGTCACCATAACGCCAGGGTGTAGCCGATGATCACCCGGTTTTCGTCAATGTCGCTGGTCAGGCCGTTGCTGGAGCGAAGGGTCGCGTTACGCAGTCGCACGTTGACGTTCTTCAGTGGGCCGCTTTGTACGGTGTAGACGAGGTCGGTGTCGCGCTCCCATTCTCGGCCGTTACGTACCGTGGCGGTTTGCGCGTGGCTGCCGTCAACGTAGCGGGTCATGAAGGTCAGGCCGGGCAGGCCGAGGGCGGCGAAGTTGTAGTCGTAGCGTGCCTGCCAGGCTTCGGTGTTGGCCTTGGTGAAGATATTGATGGTCACCAGGTTGACCGAATAGGGATCTTGTCCTGGGAAGGCAAAGTCGCCGTCACCGGAAAGGTTCTGGTAGCCCAGGCCGAATTTATGCGCGCCCACCGACAGGCTAAACATGCCGTTGAAAAAGCGGTTGTCTATCCGCCCGTTGTCGACGCGGGAAGGGCTGCGTAGGAGGGCGCTGCCTTGCTCGCGAGTATCGAAGTAACGCAGATCAGTGCGCAGGTTCATACCTTCAGCCAGCGGCAAATCATGCACCAAACCGATGAAGTTCTGACGGTAGATATCCTGCATCTGCGCGTAGTAATACGTAGTCGCTAGGTGCGGATTGATCGCGTAGGTGCCGCCGGCAAGATCAAGGTGGCTGCTGGCGAGGCCGCCATAGCTCATGGATTCGTTGTCGGAGGAGTCCCGAAGGTTTTGTTTTTCCAGGCGGGCGACGTTCAGGGTTAGGCCGTCGATGTCTTGGGACGTCAGCAGTTCACCGTTATAGGTCGAAGGCAGCAGCCGGGTGTCGTTGTAGGCGGCCACCGGCAATATCGGTTGCAGGGTGCCCAGCTTGAGCACGGTTTTTGACACGCGCAATTTGGCGGTCATGCCGAGTTCGCTGTAGCTGTCGGCTGGCTGCCCGTTCGCGCCAAAGGGCAGCAGCCCGGTACCCCGGCGGTCGCGGCTGGAATCGAGCTTCAAACCCATTTCACCCAGGGCATCCAAACCGAAACCGACCATGCCTTTCGTGTAGCCTGATTCCAGACGCAGAACAAACCCTTGCGCCCACTCATCAGCCTTGTTCTGCGGCGCGTTGGCCTGGCGAAAGTCGCGGTTCATATAGAAGTTACGCAGGTCCAGGCTGGCCTTGCTGTCCTGGATAAAGTCGGCATGTGCGACCAAAGGGGTAAACGCGGCGCACAGGCTAGCGCTTGCCGCCGTGCGGAAAAGGCACGAATGCATGGGGATATCCTTTTTTTGTTTTTGTTGGTATGTGCCCTCTGCTAAGCCAGGGGGAGGCATATTGTTAACATGTTATTAAGTTTTGGGGTATGGGTAGTGGTGGTTTTTTTTTAATTAGTTTCTAAATTAATTAATTTTCAGGTGCCTCGGGTTGCGT
>NZ_JAEILC010000165.1:0-1454 GCF_016307435.1 Pseudomonas sp. S4_EA_1b
CCTCAGCGATACCAATCCGGTTCGGGTGGTTGACGTTTTCGTCGATGAACTCGACTTGGCCAAGCTAGGTTTTGATGGCGTCATTCCAGCCGAAACCGGCAGACCTGCTTACCATCCCGCTGTCCTGCTAAAGATCTATATCTACGGCTACCTGAACCGCATCCAATCGAGTCGCCGTCTTGAGCGAGAAGCTCAGCGCAACGTTGAACTGATGTGGCTGACCGGGCGCTTGACGCCCGATTTCAAGACCATCGCCAACTTCCGAAAAGACAACAGCAAGGCCATTCGCGGCGTCTGCCGCCAGTTCGTTTTGCTCTGCCAGCAGTTGGGGTTGTTTGACGAAAACCTGGTTGCCATCGACGGCAGCAAATTCAAGGCAGTGAACAACCGTGACCGCAATTTCACCAGCGCCAAACTGAAGCGGCGCATGGAAGAAATCGAGGCGAGCATCAGCCGTTATTTGGCTGCGCTCGATGCGGCTGATCGACAGATTCCTAGCGCCTCCGCGCCAGACATTGCCAGCCTGGAAGATAAAATCGCCAAGCTCAAATCGCAGATGAAAGAGCTTGAGGGGATCGAAACTCAGCTCAACGATTCCCCTGACAAACAGGTTTCGCTGACCGACCCGGATGCCCGTTCGATGATGACGCGCGGCAGCGGTATCGTTGGCTACAACGTGCAGACGGCTGTCGATACGCAGCACCATTTAATAGTTGCTCATGAGGTCACCAACAGCGGTTCAGACCGTGACCAACTCAGTTCAATGGCGAAGCAGGCTCGTGAAGCTGTCGGCGCAGAAACGCTGTCCGTGGTGGCTGACCGAGGCTACTTCAAGGGTGAAGAAATCCTTGCCTGTCACGACGCAAACATCACGGCCTACGTGCCTAAGCCAATGACTTCAAGCGCCAAGGCTGATGGCCGATTCAACAAAGATGCCTTCGTGTATGACTCGACGAAAAACGAATACACCTGCCCGGCGGGAGAGGCACTGATCTGGCGATTCTCCAGCGTTGAGAAAGGCATGAATATGCACTGCTACTGGAGTTCAAAGTGCCAGAGTTGCACGCTGAAAACCCAGTGCACGCCAAGCACAAATCGTCGAGTAAGGCGCTGGGAACATGAAGCTGTGCTGGAGGAAATGCAACGCCGGCTGAACCAAGCACCGGAGATGATGCGGGTTCGAAAGCGGACTGTTGAGCATCCATTCGGGACGCTCAAACAATGGATGGGGGCAACGCACTTCCTGACTCGAAAACTGAACGGGGTGAGCGCAGAAATGAGCTTGAATGTGCTCGCCTATAACTTGAAGCGGGTGATGAAAATCATCGGCACCGAAGGCTTGTTGAAGGCGATGGCGGCGTAAAAGCCCAGCTTTTACTGCCCCAAGAGGTGCCAAAGCGCTTCATACGCGCTCTGAAGCGTTACCGGCGCTGATCGTGGTAAATAATCGGGAA
>NZ_JAEILC010000166.1:0-10712 GCF_016307435.1 Pseudomonas sp. S4_EA_1b
TGCAACTTATTCTTATCGATGCTATAGACCTCCAGTTGCGGCACCAAGCCCTCAATGACGGTCATCACGCGCTCGCTGATGTCGCCGTACAGCGCATAGTTGGAGCTAAACGCCACGCCCCCGGCTGCCTCAAAGCGCCGGCGAATCTGAAACCACGGCTCGCCCATCTTGATCCCGAGCCCCTTGGCTTCCGGAGTGCGGCTGACCACGCAGCCGTCGTTATATCTGAATGACCCTAACAGTTAGTTGAGTGTAAGATATTGATTTATAAGCAAATTAACTCCCTAACATTTTTTTGATTATTTTCCTTCGTTCCTGATGGCGATACTCCTCGACTAAGCCTATTTCAGACGTGGCTTCGCAAAGCAGGGCGGCGGATCGCAATCGACGATAGCTTCACTGTATACTTTTGGCTCCGCATACCCCTTGAGCTACAGGAACACCAGCATGACTGTACTCCAAACGCTCTACTGGCAGCCTACGCCGCCTTAGCGCTACGCCCCCTCGCAACAACCTCGCCTCCGCCAGTTTCGCTGGCGGCTGCGTACTGCTGTATGCCCGGTTCTTACACCCAAAGCGCACAGCAAAATAATCCTCACAATTTGAATTCGTATCGACGCGCTCGCCATTTTCCTGGCATGCGTGCGGTGCATTGCTTTGGATATTCTGATGCTACAAACACTCAAACAAACGTGGTTTTCCAACGTCCGTGGCGACGTGCTCGCGGGGATCGTCGTCGCACTTGCGCTGATCCCTGAAGCCATCGCTTTCTCTATCATTGCGGGCGTCGACCCCAAAGTTGGTCTCTACGCCTCATTCTGTATCGCCGTGGTGATCGCCTTTGTCGGTGGCCGCCCAGGCATGATTTCAGCCGCGACAGGGGCCATGGCACTGCTGATGGTGACCCTGGTCAAGAACCATGGTCTTGAATATCTGCTGGCCGCCACGCTGCTGTGTGGCGTGTTGCAAATTGGTGCTGGCTACCTGAAGCTCGGCTCGCTGATGCGCTTCGTTTCGCGCTCGGTGGTGACCGGCTTCGTCAATGCACTGGCGATCCTGATTTTCATGGCTCAGCTGCCCGAGCTGACCAATGTCACCTGGCACGTCTACGCCATGACAGCCGCAGGCCTCGGCATCATCTACCTATTTCCCTATATCCCCAGGATCGGCAAGCTCATCCCATCGCCACTGGTGTGCATCATCGTGCTGACCGCAGTCGCCATGTCGGTTGGGCTGGATATCCGCACGGTCGGTGATATGGGGGAACTGCCGGATACGCTGCCAATCTTTCTCTGGCCTGACGTGCCGCTGACGTTCGAGACGTTGGCCATCATCTTCCCTTACTCGGCAGCGCTGGCCGTGGTCGGTCTGCTGGAGTCGATGATGACCGCGACTATTGTCGACGACCTGACCGACACCCCCAGCGACAAGAACCGCGAGTGCAAGGGCCAGGGCGTGGCCAACATTGCTTCGGGTCTGATCGGCGGTATGGCCGGCTGCGCGATGATTGGTCAGTCGATCATCAACGTGAAATCCGGCGGTCGTTCTCGTCTGTCCTCCCTGGCCGCAGGTGTATTCCTGCTGCTGATGGTGGTGTTCCTCGGCGACTGGCTGAAGCAGATCCCGATGGCTGCGCTGGTGGCAGTGATGATCATGGTGTCCATCGGCACCTTCAGTTGGGATTCGCTGCGCAACCTGAAGAAGCACCCGTTGTCGACCAACATTGTCATGGTCGTCACCGTTGTGGTCGTGGTGGCCACCCACAACCTTGCCTTCGGCGTGTTGGCCGGCGTGCTGCTGGCCGCGATGTTCTTCGCCAACAAGGTTGGCCATTACATGGCGATCAGTTCTTCGCTGGACGAATCCGGCGAGCATCGTAGCTATAACGTCACTGGCCAGGTGTTCTTCAGCTCGGCAGACAAGTTCGTCGCGGCCTTCGACTTCAAAGAAGCCCTGAACAAGGTAACCATCGACCTGAATCGCGCCCACTTCTGGGATATCACCGCAGTTGCTGCCCTGGACAAGGTGGTTATCAAGTTCCGCCGCGAAGGCACCGAAGTTGAAGTGTTAGGTCTCAACGAAGCGAGCGCCACTATCGTGGATCGATTCGGAGTTCACGATAAACCCGACGCCATTGATCAACTCATGGGCCACTGAGAAGGAGAACAACGATGACCCAAGTAATTGCCTGTATCGACGGTTCCACCTCGGCTCCAGCTGTGTGCGACTACGCAGCCTGGGCCAGTCTGAGCCTGGAAGCCCCGCTGACCTTCTTGCATGTGCTGGATCAGCGCCAGTACCCAGTTGCGGCCGACTTGAGTGGCAATATCGGCCTTGGCAGCCGCGAGCATCTGCTCGATGAGCTTGCTTCCCTGGATGAACAGCGCGGTAAGTTGGCCCTGGAGCAGGGGCGGATCATGTTAACGGCCGCGAAAGAGCGGGCCATGACGGATGGTGTGACCGCGCCGGAGTCCAAGCAACGTCATGGCGATCTGCTGGAAAACCTGCAAGAGCTGGAAAGCGAAACGCGCCTATTGGTCATCGGTCGCCAAGGCGAGTCTAGCGGCGGTCTGAGTCAGCATGTCGGAAGCCAGCTGGAGAGCGTGATTCGTATCATGCACCGGCCAATCCTGGTCACCCCGGCCAACTTCCAAAAGCCCGAGAGCGCGATGCTGGCCTTCGATGGCAGCGCTACTACCCGCAAGGGTGTGGAGATGCTGGCGGCCAGCCCCCTGCTGAAGGGGCTGCCGATCCACCTGGTGATGGTTGGGCCAGTGAACGACGAATCGTCCGCGCAGCTGGACTGGGCGCAGAAAGTGCTGCTCAACGTCGGATTCACTGTTCGCGCCGAGACCCTGAACGGCGAGATAGAGCCTACCTTGCACGCCTATCAGAAAGAGCACGGCATCGACCTGCTGGTGATGGGGGCCTACGGTCATTCGCGCATCCGTCAGTTTCTGGTCGGCAGCACCACGACCAGCATGCTGCGCACCACCACTGGCCCACTGTTGCTGCTGCGCTAACGGCCATGGACGACGCCCTCGATCTTGCCCATTTCAAGACCCTACTGGAACAGCGGGCTGCCGAGCTGGATCGGTTGCTGGAAGACGCTGAGTCTCGCTCGCAATCGGTGGAGTTGGATCAAAGCAAGGTAGGGCGTCTGTCGAGGATGGACGCACTCCAGCAGCAAGCGATGAACGATGCCATCCGCAGTCGGGCGCAGCATGAACGCGTCCGCCTCCAGCTGGCCCTCAAGCGTTGGCACGAGGGCGAGTATGGCTGGTGTAACCAATGCGGCGAGTTGATCGCCTCGGGCCGCCTGGAATTCGATCCGGCCACGCCGTTGTGCATCACCTGTGCGAGCCGCGCCGAGTCGGATTGAAACCATGACAGCTCGTGACGTCAGTCCCAATTAACGAGGCTTCTAATGTATGTGATGGCTAAAAACTGGTTGGGCCGAACACAGAAAACAAGTGCCTGGATGTGGGCACTGCTGTGCTTTGTATTGCTTACCGTATTCCAAGTCCGCACCCATCACCTTGATGATCGGTTGTACTTCTGGATCAAGACCCACTGGCACACCGACGATTGGCAGGAGCGCTCTGTGTGGCTGCCTGACTATCGGGTTGAGCTCGATGCTAAGCCGGTTCCCGGTGTGGACAACAACCTTTCGGGCCTGACCTTCGACCCTGACCTGAACCTGCTATGGGCGGTTACCAACGGCCCAAACGAACTATTGGCCCTCAGTCGTGACGGTGACGTGGAAAGGCGCTATAGCCTGGACGGTTTCCACGATGTGGAGGCGGTGTCCTATGCCGGCAACGGCCAACTGGTAATCGCCGAGGAGCGCCGGCAGAGCCTTGTTATCGTGGATGTCCCCCTCGCCGAAGGCAGTAAGCTTTCTCCCGGTCGCTCATTGAGCCGAGACCAGTATCCAGCTCTGACCTTGGCACTTGGCAAGGCGGACAACAAAGGCCTTGAAGGGCTCGCCTACGACCTGAAAGGTGATCGCTTGTTTGTGACCAAGGAGCGTGACCCTCGCCAATTGCTGGAAGTGGGCGGCCTTCGTGCCAGCCTGGCAGGAGGTTTTTCCCTGCACGTGCGCGACCTGTCCAACTTGGTAAAGGACAAGGTATTTGCCACTGACTTGTCTTCGGTCGTCTTCGATCAACAGAGTGGCCACCTGATATTGCTCAGCGACGAGTCGAAACTGCTGATTGAAATCACCGATGAGGGCAAGGTGGTGAGTTTCCGCTCCTTGGCGAGGGGGTTTGCTGGTTTGCTGAAAGGCATACCCCAAGCCGAAGGCGTAACCATCGACGATGAAGGGTATTTGTACGTGGTCAGCGAGCCGAACTTGTTCTATCGCTTTACCCGCGAGACAGACTGACCAGTCAACAAGCTACAGTCAGGCGTGGCCGGGACGCTTGAACTGTTAGCGTGCGATTTTTACGAATTCTGCGGGTTCCCCATCAGGGCCTAGTTGGGCCCTGGTTTCAGAGGGAGTGCGGTGACCTTACCGTTGGCAACCGCCTTCAGCTGAATCATCTCGAATATTAGTCGCTGGTTAACCGAAGCCAGCCGAGCTACCTCCGCTAAAAGCTGATCATTCTCTGCACGGAGCACCCTGTTCTTTTCTTTCTCGCTCATCAACGCTTGATGCTTAGAGTCTCGCTGGGCTCGCACCGACTTGCCAACGATGTTGCGAATCCTTTCCGCTATGCTTGGGTAAGTGTTATGGATGAGTCCCGGAGTCACACCTGCGGCACGGGCAACGGATGTGATGGAAAGCTTTCCGTCACCAGCAATGAGATCGTCGACGACCTTGTTGAGCGCGGCGAGTGTCTTCGACCTGGAGCGAATAGGAGAGTCAGGGCCCACCGCCTGTCTAGTCATTTGCCGCCTCCTCCATTTCCTCAACTGGAGAAAGGCCAAGGCTGGTAATTACATCTAGTGCAACCTGCAAGTCGCGTTCTGCGCGCTGCCTAACAGCCGGGCCTGCATCCTCAATTTTTATCAGCTCTCGCTGTTGAATGTAGATGTCCTGCCAAGTGCTGGCGAAGACTTCATCGATCACCGAATTTTTGCACCCTGGACACCGTGTGGCTTCGTATAGACCAGCACCTCCGCAGCCCCGCTCTGTGGCGATGCACCAGCCGTGTCCAGTCGCACGAATGTTGGCATGTGGGGCGGTCTGGGCAAGCAAAGCAGCTCTATCCTTGATTGGAATTGCCCGCAATTCCACAATCTTTTCGCCAGCGCCCCCTGCCAGTGGCTGATCATCGAGCCATGATTCGATCAGGTCAATTTTAAACTCTGTCATCTGCTGGAAGATCTCATCAAAGAGAGTCAGGTCTTGCTGCGGATTGGATGCATAGAGTTGGGTCATACTCATGCTGCTGTGTTTGAACTGCCATTTGAGGTAGATCAATGAAGTGCGGCCCATACGGGATTCTACAAAGCATCTTGCATATGTTCGCCTGCATTGATGCGTCCTCAACGGCCAATCGCTTCCAGCGGCTTTAGCTATACGGTCAAACGCAGCATTGGATGCTTGCCCGCTGAGAGCCTCAACATGATGGCTTTCCTGAACTTTCCCTCCTTGTGTGTTTCGTCCCAAAAATAGTTTATTCGCGTCTTTTCGGGCTTTTTCGAGCCTAAGGAGATGTTCAGTTGAATACGAAAAATCCCGATTGCTTGCAAGCTGTCTAATCTCTTCATCCAGCTCTTTTCTGATGGGTGCTGAATATTTTGCCAAAAGACTTAAAGCTTCAATCGTTAGTTCTGGCACAAGATATTCGACTTGGCCTTTACCTGTCTTGTGCTCGACTGTGGTCACCCAGCAAAAATTAATTCCATTTCTTAACTCTTTGCGCCAAGCGCCAACCTCAATTCCAATTGCCTCGTCATTGCGCATGCCGCTAGTGATTGAAACTATATACAGAACAGCATCTCTGCAACGAATTGCCATCCGTTCATCACTAGGATGATATCCAATACCATTGACTGCCAATTCGGCCTTCATCTCCCGGACAATGCTTTCGCAATAGTTGAAAATCCTAGATTGTTCATCATGAGGAATGATATCTGTTCGCCCGACGTTTTTAGTGGCAGCACCCAACCCTTTTACATTCGCGACCCCACAAATCCGCCACAATGTCGAATTACCCCAAGGATAACTCTGAATGGGAAACATCGTGTCGACAGAAAACACCCAAAGAAAATCAATAACCCGTAATCGCCCATACAGCGGGAGAGGCCTTAACTTCAATTCATATTTGCAATGATGAACGTAATTGCTGACATGGATCGGACGGACATCTGCAAAGCTTGAAACTCCTAGATTGTTTAACCAGCGAACAAAAGGCATCACGCTGACGACGGCGAAAGTAGTAATGCCCCGTGCGATAGGAGGTTTGGATCTAGGCATTCCTCTTTTAAACCAAGCATAAGCAACAGCTTTGCAGTCATCAATAAGCGCCCGAGGCATGCCCATATCCCAGTTGATGAATTTATAAGAATGAGCAATATTGGCCTGATCAAAAAACGGGCGAAGATCCCACTGTGCATCGCCAAACCTGCTAAGAACGAAGGTTTCTCCATCTTCATTAACGATAGCGCTGATCACGATTGCATCCCGCTCTGCGGGACTTAGACCATTCGCTGAAACTGGCTGTGCGATGAGGACATCATATGCCTTTAACACCGCATTCGTGGTTCTTATGCTCAAATTTCGCCGCCCAATTTTTTCTTCATGAACTCGATTTTTTTAGCCCAGAACAAGTGCGGAGATGACTCAGCCTGAGCCCTTGCTTGCGAAACCAATGCAAGATCAAACTTCTGGGTGAAATCATCTATCAATCGAATATAGTCAAACTGACGCTTGCGCCATGCGCCCCACTCGTCCGTGAGAAAGTATTCGACTTCTGCATACAAGAATTGTTGGTAGCTGAACAGCCGGTATAAGTCCTCCAAGGTGCCTACAATTGCATAGCTAGGGCAACCGAGGCAGTGGATGAATTCAGAACAATGATTGACGCCATCCTTTGGTGCCAGACTACCGTAAAGGCTATCTTTGCAGCCGCCTGGTGGGGTTGGTATAACGTTTATGCCACGTAGTTTGTCCGGAAAAGCCTCCCCAACAAATGTCGCCCCGTCGACCTTGATCTCATCGTTGATTTTCAAATAGTGATTATCGGCGACACCAGGGGTATGACCCATAACGGAGGAAACTTCTATAATGTCGCCACCGCTCAGTTTCCACAAACGGCTTTCCATAGTCTTTCGCAGCCGACTAAGCGTGACATTTAGCCGATTGCCTTGATCATCCTGAAGCGCATGACGCTCACAAATGCTTTTTGCCGTGACATATAAAGCACCGGGTGTAAGGGTAACGATGTCGTTCGAGCGGCCAGGCTGGCCCGAGCGATATAACCACACACATGAAGATATTTCATCAGGTGCCAGTGCTACGAGTGGCTTAGAAATCTCCAGCGCCTTATTGAGGACTGCCACCCCATCCAGGGGAATAGCACTGTACTCATCTAGCAGATTAGTCTGACGGATTGTTTTGCTCTGTGCGCCTTTACCTCGACGTTTGACGGTAGTAATCAACCTGAGATTAGGAATAAATGGGTGAGGCTGTAGGGCATCCCTTTTCATCTCCAAGAGCGGCGTAGTATTGATTCCAGACCTTGCCGCAGTAATTAGTAGCAATACAGCCATCGCCTCCGCGCCATTTCCAAGGAATGTACCCTTATGGATGGCAATAAGATCTGACTTCAAAGCGCCAATCAGCCTTTGCATTTCACCCAAGGTGAGCGGATCTGCATCTTTAGTGCTCTGCGAATTATTAGGAAATGGATTGAGGGGCAAAAGATCGTCAAGATTAACTTCAATAAATCCATATTCAGCCAAAACAACAACTAACGACTTGAAGCTAGTATAGTAATTCTTGGCTGTCGAGCCGTTAGGGTATTTTAGCCTCAGCCAAGAGACGTATCGATCCAAGTGGCTTTTGGTAAGACTGTTTGGCGTTGCAGGTGGCGACTTGACCGAACCTCCACTCAAGAAATTTATAAAAAATCTCAGCCCGTTCGTAGAGTAACCAATCAAGGTCGTCACTGAGAAGTTTCCTCCTTGTAGCAAAGCTTTGATAACGTGAAGACTTTGAATTGCCCAAGCGTCGAAGCCCAAGCCTAAATATTTCGTATGATCGAGTTGCCTGTGGTTTCTCGGGTTTCTCGGCAGGTCAATCTTGATATCATCTTCGACAGCCTCGAATCCTTTTGTAACCGACCGCATAACCGCCTTGTAGCTTTTTTGCCGAGCCAATGGTGCTACCTCAAATACGCGAAACCGAATCAGTCATAAACATCATGTCAATTTCGTCCTCGTGAGCAAGGACGGATTGGGCTTCAAGCTGGTTTATGAGATGCAAATAGATCATAGTTGTTTGCACATCTGAATGCCCCAGCCTATCTCGGACATACAACAATGGCTCACCTTCAAACTCTTTGCTTTTTCGAAGAGCAAGCAAGGTATAAGTCCCATAGGTGTGGCGTAGCATGTGGGCCCGAACATAGAAACCGCACTTTCTTTCATAGGACTTCATAACGTCCACTACGGAATCTTTTGAATAATGCCTGCCTTCATTAGTCAGCAGCAGCGCGGTAACACGTCCATCACCATTGGACTTACGAACCTCTCGTTGGTGAAGGGAGTAAGACCACATGCTCTCCATCAACGACCATGGCACGTCGATAGTTCTAGGCCGGTCGTACTTGATATGCATGTCTGAAGGATCAAGAGCAACACTGATCATTTGCCTTGGGCGCAGTCCCTTCTTCAACCTGGGGTTGAACACATATTTGAGAGGAAAAGACCTCGCTTCACAGGAGCGAAGGCCGGTACGCACCATGAGGTGGAACAATATCTGGTGGCTTGGATCGGTATCCAGGGCAAGGCATACCTTGACTTGATCCTTGGTCAGGAATTTGGTCAAGCGCTTTCGGTCGCGAACCATCACCGAAACTTTCGTGCTCTCGGCTCCGGGCAGAGCGATATGACTGAGAAGACCGGAATGTTGGGCAACTCTTACCCTTTTCTCACCGAAGGGCAGCACAGTTATCAGGTTGCGCTGCTTAGCCCATCGGTAGAACCTCACGATCAAGGCCAGACGATTGTTCACCGTGCCGGGATCAAGTGCTAATTCTCCGCTCGACCAATCCCTGTACCTCGACAGAGCACTCAGACCGTGAGCCGGGCTTTCCTCGTCCCAGCCCAATCCATTGGCTTCCAGGAAGGCAAAGTAATCGTACAGACGCCGTCCATAGGCTTCCCAAGTCAAATCGCTTAGGGCCTCACCTGACTCGATAAGCGTGTGCCAAAGGAAGGATTGAGCTGGCTCGACTGGCCATCCCTCTGACCCAATCAGCAACGGAAAGCCTTCAAAGGATCGACCTGCTAATGCTAGGTCTTTTGTTGCGAATACCAGCCTCATGCCGCTGCCCTAAAACACTTCCAATGGATTGCCTTATGAAGCCTGGAAACTGCTGTTCCAGAGGGGTTCAGAAGGTGGCGCGGACTCTACAGGATTTACTAACGATTCCCACCCCTCAGATCGTTGTTCGACAGCACCACGATAGGCGTGCGGATCAGGTCGGGGCGAAAAACCCTCTCACAACTGCAGTAGAAGCTGTTGCAGTCAATCAGCGCGATAACCTGCTCAGCCACAATTTCGTCCCTGTCGGCACAGGCCGATGTAGACGCCCCAAATGTGCAGTTCCTCGCCCTCAAGTACATAACGCGGTGGGTAGGCCGGGTTGGCCGAGCGCAACACCACCTGCTGCTGCTCGATGTCGAAAATCTTGATCAACGGGTCGCCGTTCAGGCAGGCGATCACCACGTCCTCGCGGCGCGGTTGCAACGCCTTGTCGATCAGCACCAAGTCCCCGTCGAGAATGCCCAGCCCTGTCAGGCTATGGCCGGAAACCTGAGCGAGATAAATCTGTGGGCGGTGCAGTTTGAAAAGCTCGTCGAGCGATATCCGCTGCTCCAGGTGATCCTGGGCAGGGCTGGGAAACCCGGCGGGCACGGTTGGCAGAAAAAATGGGATGGCCGTCGGCGACGGCGCGACGGGACCGAGGAGCGAAATACTGTCCACGGGCTATACCTGGATACTGGATGTATAGACAGTATTTGCGAAGCGTGGGTGAGCCGTCAATCGTGCGTGACGGGATGTTTCATGTGAAGGTGCTTCTTCCAGTGACGGAGCCTGGCTGCCTAGCTGATGTGCTGGGTCGCGAACATTGCCCTGGTGGGGGGGAGACGTCACGGCGTTGGGTTGATGAAGCAGGGCACCGAGCGCTAATAGCTTCCGGCAGGCTTTCGCTTCGCCGGTACGCCAAAGATGGGCTAGCCTCAGTGACTGCGCGTGAACGACAGCAAGCGGCCCAGAGTGTGTAAAAACATCCCGGTAAACCCTTGCTATGATTTCCGAGAATCTCATCGCAAGGGATGCCCATGAAACGGTTTATCCAGGGTGAACACCGAGGTCAAAGCACCTTACTTCCCGAAAGCCTCGACGACTACGTCAGCGATACCAATCCGGTTCGGGTGGTTGACGTTTTCGTCGATGAACTCGACTTGGCCAAGCTAGGTTTTGATGGCGTCATTCCAGCCGAAACCGGCAGACCTGCTTACCATCCCGC
>NZ_JAEILC010000167.1:0-1139 GCF_016307435.1 Pseudomonas sp. S4_EA_1b
CACGCCACCGCGCTTGAGCGTAGCGCCATGCAGGGCATGGCGTTTTCAAGTGGTTTGGCCAAGGCGCTGTACAACCTGTGGGACAACGTCACGCAGTTGTATGAGCTGCTATCGGACCTCAAGGCCCACAGCGAAAAGCTCTTGGCCTACATCTCCCAGGCCGAACTCGATGCGCTGCTGGCACTCGGCAGCGACGCGATTGCCCAGGGTTTGCTGGTGCTCAGCGATGAGCCGCTGCTGTTCATTTACTTGGCAGCCATGGTCAGTTGGATGCGCCTGCTACCGCCGCCCGAGATGTACGAACTGGTTGGCGAACTGACCGGGGAAGTGCTGATCAATCTGCTGCTGATCTGGGCCACAGCAGGCATGGGCGTGGCACTGCGCCTGGGTGCTCAGACGCTCAGCAGCATCAAATCCGCGCGGGCGCGAGCGTTGTTGGCGTTGCTCGCCAAGCACCTCAAGGGACCCAGGCTGGAACCCCATGTCGCAGAGGCCAGGCCATTGCTGCTGGGCAGCGCGGCGACGCCGATCAAGACAGTCCCGGTTGCGCCGTTGCAGGCTGGGGAGCAGGTGGTTACGAACGCGGTGCCGGCGGTTCGTCGCAAGGCTCAGCGAACGGTGTTGGTGCGGCAGGAGCCTGTGGATGACGTGCCCGTTTCGGGGAAAAACCCGAACGGCGATGCGGCGGCTTCTGCGGATAAAACCGTCACTAACGGCTGCCCCGTGTCGATGGTCACCGGCGAGGAATTGCTGACCCTGACTGATGGTGTTCTGGATGGGCTTTTGCCGTTCGAGTGGACGCGCCTGTATCGCACCAGTGCGGTGGAAGTCGATGTAGGGCTAGGGGTTGGCTGGAGCCATGGGCTGGCGCAGCGGCTGCTGGTTTCAGGCGATTCGGTGGTCTGGACCGACCATGAAAATCGCTCTATCTCGTTTCCAATGCCCACCGTTGCGCGACCGGCAATCACCAATAGCCTGGCCGAAGCAGCGATCTATCTGGGCGCTTCGCCGGATGAGCTGGTGCTGGCCCAGGCATCGCGGTTCTACCACTTTCGCGACGGTGTGCTGACGGCGATCAGCGATGCGTATGACAACCGCCTGCGAATTTTCCGCGACGTGCTCGGGCGTATCGAGCGGGT
>NZ_JAEILC010000168.1:0-6262 GCF_016307435.1 Pseudomonas sp. S4_EA_1b
AAGTCTTTTTCAGGATTTCCTTAGGCAGCTGTATCTCACGCCGCTGTACATCGGATACTCACCATCCGAAAATCTGCACTTGCTTACCGGCTTCAGTGCTTTCGTTCCGCTTGGGAGCTACGATGGAAGCAAGCTGGCGAATAGCCCAACCGGTAACGCGAGCTACACCCAGGAGTTTGATCTGACCTGGTTCCCGCACCCAAATTGGGAGGTCTCAGTAGCCCCCACCTTCACCATCAACGCGAAAAACGATGAGACTGACTAC
This sequence comes from Pseudomonas sp. S4_EA_1b, assembly GCF_016307435.1. NCBI lineage: Bacteria > Pseudomonadati > Pseudomonadota > Gammaproteobacteria > Pseudomonadales > Pseudomonadaceae > Pseudomonas > Pseudomonas sp. S4_EA_1b. The sequence goes on from NZ_JAEILC010000168.1 coordinate 266, forward strand.
CGGTCAGGGAACGTGCTGAACATCGACTACTTACTGGGCTACAGGCTGCAGTCGAACCCGAAGGTCCAGCTTGGCCTGGTGGGCTACTACACCAAGCAGGTTACCGATGACCAGTGGGATCACGGTGAGTTGGACGACGGAAACCGCCTGCGCAAATTTGCGATCGGTCCGCAAATTTTTTACGCCTTTGACCAGACCTCAGGAGTGGTCTTGAAGTGGATGCGCGAGACCTCCGTCAGGAATGGTCCCAAGGGCGATTCCCTCTGGCTTGAGTTTGCCTTTCCCCTATGAGGCAAGCTTCGCGTCTGCAGACATTTTAGAAACCACATCTCGCGCTACGCTATGAATATGGCTCGCAGCCGCTTCGGCTGCGGCCTTTTTGTTTCTAGTCTTCAGCGCTGCAATAATCCCATCGTGCTCATCTGTAGCGGCACCCAGATGCACTTGGAATCCACAAGTCTGAACGATGAAGAAATCGGACAGCTCGAAGTTCGCAATTTGGCGCGCCGAGAGGATGGGGGATTTGGCCATGGAGTGCAGCAATCTATGGAAATCGACATTGAGCGCGCGATAGCTTTCGGCTGCGTCACTGTGCTGCGGATTGATGCTCCTGATTTTGTCGTTGATTTCTGTCATTCTCAAGACTTCTTCAGGCGACCCGCGCTCGGCGGCAAGCCCGGCAATTAGTGCCTCGTTGTTTGAGAACATCTCGTAGAAATCATCAACCTCCAAATGTGTAGGGTGCACCACTTCGCATCCGACCTGGGCCGTGATCACCACGAAGCCCCTTTCTTGCAGACTGTTCAATGCAGTCATGATCGGCTGGCGGCTGATACCGGTTTCTTCGCCAATTTCCTTGACCAGAATTTTTTGCCCGAACTCATATCTGCAAGTGAGTAGGCGCTCCAAAATATGTTGGTAGATAGCGGTCTTTTTATTTGCCACTTGCATTCGAGTCGAATTCCCAGGTCGGTTGTTGCGAATTGATGTCAGGTTCAGGCTTACATTCTAGCATTTCTGATAGTAAACCAGATCCTAGCCAATTTCGCTGTCGTCACTCGTCGAAAGGCGGCTCTCATCTTGGGGCTGGGCGGTCGATCACAGAGCGATGAGCGGGTCTTGTAGCGCTTGCATGCTAGCATTCTAGCGTGCATGATGATCGGGCAGACAAAAACAAATCTACCTGCATGGCGCTGTCCCGCCGCCTCATGGGCGTTGAACGGATGCGCTCATGCCGTCCCAGTGCGAGGCGGCCTGCACTGGGGCATTGACGTAAAGGTTCCGTACCGATGAACGCTTACCTGCATTGCCTGTCGCACACCCCTCTCATTGGGCATTTCGACCCAAACCAAGACGTACTGGATGAAGTGGCCGAAGTGGTTCGAGCTGCTCGAGCGCGGATCGAAGCGTTCAACCCAGAACTCGTAGTGCTCTTCGCGCCTGATCACTACAACGGCTTTTTCTACGACGTGATGCCGCCTTTTTGCTTAGGCATGGAAGCGGAAGCTATCGGCGATTTCGGTTCGCTTGCCGGTACGCTGTCCGTACCCAAAGATGTTGCCGAAGCTTGTGCTGAATCTGTTCTGACGTCGGGTATTGATCTGGCCGTGTCCTACAGGATGCAGGTCGATCATGGCTTTGCTCAGCCACTGGATTTTCTGCTCGGCGGCTTGGACAAGTATCCCGTTCTTCCTGTTTTCGTGAACTGTGTGGCACCACCTCTGCCAACGTTTGAACGTGTCCGGTTGCTCGGTGACGCGATTGGCCGCTTCACCCGCGGACTCAATAAGCGAGTGCTGTTCTTGGGGTCGGGCGGTTTGTCTCATCAGCCCCCGGTGCCTGAGTTGGCAAAGGTCGATGCACGCATGGCTGATCGACTGATGGGCAGTGGTCGAAACCTACCGCCTGAAGAGCGCGATGCCCGGACTCAACGAGTCGTCGTGGCTGCTGAACGATTTGTTGAAAATCAAAACACCCTTCATCCGCTGAACCCTAAGTGGGATCGGTACTTCTTGGATGTCGTTGAGCAGGATCTGTTGAGCCAGCTTGATGACCTCAGTAACGCCCATCTCTCCGAGCTGGCCGGTAAATCGACGCATGAGGTCAAGGCTTGGGTCGCCGCATTTTCGGCACTGTCGGCTCACGGCGCCTACACCGCTACCGACCGCTACTACCGACCGATTCCTGAATGGATCGCGGGCTTCGGCTCTATCAGTGCGCACACCCAGCGCTAATACACCTTCACGGAGACTCAATCGTGACTGCTATCACTGAAAAAGAAACCAGCAAATTCATCCGCATCCAGGATGGCGATCTGGATTTGAACATTCACTACAACGACTGCGGCGAAGGCAAAGAGACTGTTGTGATGCTCCACGGCTCAGGGCCTGGTGCGAGTGGCTGGGCCAACTTCAATCGGAATATCGAGCCGCTGGTTAACGCCGGCTTTCGCGTCATCCTGATGGACTGCCCAGGTTGGAGCAAGAGTGACTCGATCGTGAGCACCGGTTCTCGCTCTGATCTGAACGCTCGGGTGCTCAAAGGACTGGTCGACAAGCTCGACCTGGACAAGATTCACATCCTCGGAAACTCCATGGGCGGTCACTCTGCAGTGGCCTTCTCTCTGACCTGGCCAGAGCGCGTTGGCAAATTGGTTCTGATGGGAGGCGGTACTGGTGGAGTTAGCCCGTTTGTGCCGATGCCAAGTGAAGGAATCAAGCTGCTCAATGGCTTGTATCGCGAGCCCACGATCGAAAACCTCAAGAAGATGATGAACATCTTCGTATATGACACCAGCGATCTGACAGAGGAGCTGTTCCAAGCGCGGTTGGACAACATGCTGGCCCGTAAAGACCACCTTGAGAATTTCACTGCAAGCCTTGCCGCCAACCTGAAGCAATTCCCGGATTTTGGCCATCGCTTGGGTGAAATAAACGCAGAGACCTTGGTTATCTGGGGGCGCAACGACCGTTTCGTTCCACTCGACACTGGCTTGCGCCTGGTCGCTGGCATCCCTAACTCCCAGCTGCATGTATTCAACAAGTGCGGGCACTGGGCGCAGTGGGAGCACGCGGACACCTTTAACCGCATGGTTCTCGATTTCCTCACCCACTGACCGAGGTCACGCATGAACATTACACAAGAGACCCTTGAGCGCTTGGCGGCAGACCTGCGCAGAGCCGAAGGAAAGGGCGAGCCGGTTGCGCCACTACGTGACGTCATCGGCGCCACAAATGTGGAACATGCCTATGCGATTCAACGTTTGAACCAGGCATATGCCATTGCCAATGGACAGCGTCTGGTTGGCCGTAAGATCGGGTTGACTAACCCTAAGGTCCAGGCCCAGCTCGGTGTGGACCAACCCGACTTTGGCTGCTTGTTTGCCGACATGGCTTATGGCGACAACGAAGTCATTCCATTTGAGCGCGTCCTTCAGCCGAAAATTGAGGCTGAGATTGCATTAGTCCTGGAGCGTGATCTTCCAAGTGCATCTACCACGTTCGCGGATGTCATTGCTGCAACCGGCTGGGTTATTCCGGCACTAGAAGTTGTCGGTAGCCGTATCGAAGGCTGGAACATCAAATTCGCAGACACCGTGGCTGACAACGCTTCCAGTGGCTGCTTTGTCCTGGGCGGCCCAGCTCGACGTATAGATGGCCTTGATCTGCGCGGCGCGACCATGCGTCTGTCCAAAAATGGCGAAGTCGTGAGTTCTGGCAGTGGCGCTGAATGCCTGGGCCACCCGTTGAATGCTGCAGCATGGCTGGCTCGCACTATGGTCGAGCTCGGTGAACCTCTCAAGGCAGGCGACATCATTCTCACCGGCGCCTTGGGGCCAATGGTAGGTGTCAGCGCAGGTGATCATTTTGAAGCCGAAATCGAAGGCCTTGGCCGAGTCGGCGTGTCGTTCAGTGTCGTGTGACGGAGGTTTAGAAATGACTACCAAACGTAAAGTCGCCATCGTTGGCTCCGGAAACATCGGCACCGACCTGATGATCAAGATCCTGCGCAACTCCGAGCATTTGGAGATGGCTGTTATGGTCGGTATCGATCCAGCCTCTGATGGTTTGGCTCGTGCTGGACGCATGGGCGTTGCGACCACTCATGAAGGTGTTGCCGGCCTTGTGAAGATGCCTGAGTTTGCTGACATCGATTTTGTTTTCGACGCGACCAGTGCCGGCGCTCATGTCAAGAACGACGCACTTCTGCGTGCGACAAAGCCAGGCATCCGGGTGATCGATCTGACTCCTGCGGCCATTGGTCCGTACTGTGTTCCCGTCGTAAACCTTGAGCAGCATGTCGACGCTCAGAACCTCAACATGGTTACCTGCGGCGGCCAAGCGACCATTCCGATGGTGGCTGCTGTATCGCGGGTCGCCAAAGTGCACTATGCGGAAATTGTTGCATCCATTGCTTCCAAGTCCGCTGGTCCAGGCACACGAGCCAATATCGATGAATTCACCGAGACGACCTCGAAGGCGATTGAGGCGATTGGTGGCGCGGCGAAAGGTAAAGCCATCATCATCATGAACCCGGCGGAGCCGCCGCTGATGATGCGTGACACCGTATATGTGCTCTCTGAAGCTGCAGACCAAGAGCATGTAGAGGCTTCTATCGAAGAGATGGTTGCCGCGGTGAATGCCTATGTGCCGGGGTACCGCCTCAAGCAAAAGGTGCAGTTTGAAGTGATACCTGATGCTGCTCCGCTGAACATCCCAGGTCACGGCAAATTCAGCGGTCTGAAGACCTCTGTGTTTATTGAGGTTGAAGGGGCTGCCCATTACTTGCCGGCGTATGCGGGCAATCTCGACATCATGACTTCTGCTGCGTTGGCAACTGCTGAACGCATGGCACAGTCCATGAGCCAGGCCTGAGGAGTGCAGTTATGAACGGTAAAAAGCTCTACATCTCCGATGTGACCCTGCGCGATGGTATGCACGCCATTCGCCACCAATATTCCTTGGATCAAGTGCAGGCAATTGCTCGCGCGCTTGATGCCGCCAAAGTGGATTCCATTGAAGTGGCTCACGGCGATGGCCTGCAGGGCTCCAGCTTCAATTACGGTTTTGGTGCGCATACCGACATCGAGTGGATTGAAGCCGCTGCAGATGTGGTCAAACACGCCAAGATCGCGACTCTGCTGCTTCCAGGGATCGGTACTCTGCACGATCTCAAGGCCGCCTATGTTGCGGGTGCTCGGGTAGTTCGTGTGGCCACTCATTGCACCGAAGCTGATGTGTCGAAGCAGCACATCGAGTACGCCCGTGAGCTTGGAATGGATACGGTCGGCTTCCTCATGATGAGCCATATGCAGACGCCCGAAGGCCTCGCTCAGCAGGCGAAGCAGATGGAAACCTACGGTGCCACCTGCATCTACGTCGTGGACTCGGGAGGTGCGATGAACATGGATGACATCCGTGCGCGCTTCCGTGCAGTCAAAGCAGTTCTCGATCCAGCGACCCACACTGGCATCCATGCCCACCACAACTTGAGCCTCGGTGTTGCTAACTCGATTGTCGCCGTTGAAGAAGGGTGTGATCGAATTGATGCCAGCCTCTCCGGTATGGGCGCCGGTGCAGGTAACGCTCCGCTGGAGGTATTTATTGCAGCAGCGGACAAGCTGGGTTGGAACCATGGCACTGATCTCTATGCCCTGATGGATGCTGCAGATGATCTGGTGCGTCCACTGCAAGATCGCCCAGTACGCGTCGATCGTGAAACCCTGGCTCTGGGTTACGCCGGCGTGTACTCCAGCTTCCTTCGTCATGCGGAGGTTGCTTCGGCTCGCTACGGCATTAAGGCCGTCGACATTCTTGTTGAGCTTGGCAAGCGCCGGATGGTCGGCGGTCAGGAAGACATGATCGTTGACGTCGCCCTGGATCTGCTGAAGCGCTGAGGTTCGCAGACAGCTCCACGCAAGCTGTCTGCAGCGATGCCCCCTTCCCTTCGGGAAGGGGGTTTTAAGCACAACAATAAGGGAAATCCTGAAAAAGACTT
>NZ_JAEILC010000169.1:0-6783 GCF_016307435.1 Pseudomonas sp. S4_EA_1b
CATATCAGCTGAGCTTCACGCAGCGCAAAGCCCGCCAGCCGCTCCCGTTCCGCTCGGGTGAGGAACGGAACTGCGGCGCTGAGCAACCCTTTCGCCTTGACAGTGACCCGCCCGCCCTGCCCGGCCGGCGGAAGGTAAACGCGCACCCCTCCTGCCTCCCAGGCGGCTTTAATACGTTCGTAGAACATGCTGGTGCCTATGCTTTCTCTACTGAGGTTTCGCGTATCACGCCTTGATACGCCATGTTCTTGGTGTGGCCGCAGCAGCTGGGCACAGGCGTTGTTTCAGGTGCTTCCTGAACAACGGTCTGCAGCAGCTCCTTCTGGCATTTCCGGCAGACGTACTTGAAGTGGGTGGGTTTGGCTTCCATACGGGGCTTCCTCAAGCGGCTTCAATTGGCAGTGATTCGATCAGGTTGCGGACTTCATCCGCATAGGCCCACCAGAGGATCTCTTCGGGCTCGACCGTCCACGCCTCACTGCATGCAGTGCTCCAGCGTGGGGTGCTTTCCTCATCAAAGCTGTCGTAGTGCGTGACCTTCAAGGCGTGGAGCCCGTGGGTCGTGGTCATGGCGATGAGCTTCGGCGACTCGCCATCGTTCAACCTCGGCGGAACTTGTGGCGAATATCGGACCATCTCGAACACCTCTTCTCTAAAAACCATGCTGGCATTCTCCCACGACCGCCGTATATGCAAGTCCGCTCCCTGTCGTGGTCACGGTTTGGCAGTTGCAAGTTCGGTGTCCCGTGGGAAGCTACCTCCATCATCAAATCTCGGAGGTCGCCAATGCGCTTCGATCGCCATGCCCGCTTTGAGGGCATCAACTTCACTTCCCGCAAGGAATCTGCCTTCGGGCGCAAGCTGCAGCGCGAGCAGGAAGCTCTGCCGCTGTTCGCCGAACAGATTGCATCTGAGCAGCGCGGATGGGACGAAGAGAAGGCGCGTCGTGAGGCTGCATCCAGGCAGACTCTCCAGAACTGGCGCGACCTGCAGGCGAAACATTGGCGCAAGCTGCGGGCTTCCTACTACGCCATGGACGCCGAGACCCGCGCTCGTTGCCGTGAGTACATGAAGGCCTGGCGCGGCCCCTGCAACCCTGTGAACTTCATCTACATCGTGGAAGGTTTCAACGGAGTCCGCGAGGCTCGCAACAAGGAGCTGCGGGAGCGCGATCGTCTTTTGCGGGAAGAGATCGAGCGTAAGCTTGATGCCGAGATGCACCAGCAGACCCTGCTGCAGGCCTGACCTGACCATACGTTATGCTGCTCGTAGTGCTGCAGCCGAAAATTTCTCACCGGGAATCCATGATGATCGACCAGGAACCCTCCGAAGCCCTGCCTACAAGCCACCCAGAAGCATTGCGCCTGCTGAGTGATGGGCTCTGCCTTATTCGTGAGGCTGCTATAGATGCGCCTGACCATGCACGGAGGGTGGCGGATGCTCTCCACAACCTCCCTGGCTGCATCGCTGGCGAGGATCGTGGAGACGAAGCCTATCTGGGTGAGCTGCTTAAAAATGGCCGTGCTTTGGTTGACGACCAATCCTGGCGCCCAACCTCCAACACGCCCCCTCAAGTTATTCATCGTCAAGAACCACTTCTGTTCAGCCGCCCAACTTCCATTGCTCTCTACTTCGCTCTTATGGTGCTGGGGGTGATGACGCTCCCTGCAGCAACCGTGCTGCATTCCCCTCTTCGCATCACTCTTCATGTGGCGATCACTTTAGGAGTCGCTTTTTGGTGTGCGCGATCAACTCTTCTGTATCTCCGGCCGGCGCCACAGAAAGGCTGACAGTAGGAGCAAGCCTATGAACAAACTCATGGGCCCACCGGCCCCTGGCCCGGTAGTTCGGGTTGTTGCCCGCGGGATGTCAGTGGCTATCCGGGTCGACGACGATGGTGACGCGGAAATCGTCCGGCTGGCGCTTGAAATGGCCCAGCGTCGGCGCTGGGGTGTCCACGGTGCCTGCCAAGCCGCCCTGCAATCCGGAGCACAGCGCTAACGCTCCGAAGCACTTCTTTCCAGTAGCCATGCCCGCTTGGCTCGCGATTACTGAATGCCCTGATGGCGCGCGAATTTTGCGGCGACTATAGGCTTGCGCATCCAGCACCTCGTGAGACGCTAGTTCCAAAGCGAAACCGAAGTAGGAGTTCAACCATGAGCAAGCCCGCATACCCAAGCCCGCAGGAACTGGAAGTGATCTATGCAGAGCGTGACGAAGCCGTAGCGGCGCTGGCCGCCAAGGGGAAAATCGAGGCTGCGGACCTGGCGCCACTCGATCGGCTGGGGCGCTGCAAGGTCGCTAATGAGCACTGGGGCATCTGTGATGAATCGGCTCGCCACGCTCTGCTCAACGACACGCACCACTTTGTCCGCGCATGTGCATGCCTCGCGGCCTAAATCGAGATTCCATCAGAGAAATGCCTTTCAACGGGTGAACGCGAACTCAGGTGAGCGCCCGGTGACCACTCCCCACCGTTCGATACTCGTAGTGAGAGGACCGACAATTGTCCCTGCTTGACCAACTACGCAATGGCCAGGGCACCAGCGAGCAGCTGGATGCCCTACGTCGCTATGACGACGTCATGGACCATGAGATGGCCCGCTTCACGGAGCAGGCCGAGGATGTACCCCAGGCACAAGCCGGCTTCAATGTCCTCTACCGGAACCATCTGCTTGAGAAGTCGAGTCTGTACAACAGGCTTCTCAACGGGGGAAAACCACTCCTCATCCCTCCACCGGTGTCGCACAGTTACCCGTGGTATGAGGCTGTTGAAAGCTCCGACCCGATTGGGATTATGGAGCCTGCTGACGCTGAAGAGTGGTCTGAGAAAGAGGGCGACCGCGAGCGGATGCTGATCCACCAATGCTTCTGGGACGTGCTGGAGCGTCAGGGCGAGCATACCTTCATCGTGACGTACGGCGGCTGGCAGCAGATGGGCTTCACCTGGAAGCTCTGGCGGGAGGATCTTCCTGCAGAACAGGCAACAGCATCCCTTTGCTGCCATCACTCCCAGGAGAAGCGCTCACTGGTGACAGAGGAAGACCTGCGGCAGGAAGCCGAGTACTTCTCGAATCGCTGGAAGACTGGCCTGGTAGATGCTCTGACGGCTGCAGCACCAGCAGAGGCCCCTCCCCTGATGGGCAAGGGCCTGTTCATTGACCGCGGCGCTTATGAGCAGCTGGTGCGCCAACGCGAGCACAAACGCGCGGTTGAGGAACTACTGTCCAGGATAAAGGCCGGGCTTCCTGATCTGCCTACAGATGAAGAAATGGCAGTTAAGACCCAGGAGAACATGGCAAGCCGACTCGGTGATGACTGGTTTATCCGTGATGGACTGCTCTACCACCGGAGCTGGCGCCTACAGCGCATCTCTCCAGCTCAACTCAACGACACCCACTACCTGGCCATCTAAGTTGCATCTCTGTCGACCTCGAGCATCATGCAATCGACGTGCGGCCCGTGGGGCTGTGAGACTGGTATTTGGATGCCGAGAGGTGAGACGCAAATGACTGATTCGACCAACCCGCTGACGAGCCAATGGTGTCCCGACAAATGCCCGATCAGCGGCCGGCCATTCTTCATGTGGATTGAACACCCTCAAAAGGGGATGGTTCCGACCTATGGCGGCCCGCTGGACAGCTACACCCTGGCGGAGCGGGATCATGAAGGCACTTTCCAGTGTGAGCGCTACGATCACGATGAAGGCGCCTGGCGTCTGGACGTTATCGAGTGGATCGACCTGCGCCTGGTTGACGGCCAAAGTGCCATCTCCAGTGATGGCGAAAAAGCTTCCTCTGACCGTGTCGAAGGCGTCGTATTTGAAGACTCCGAGCAGCGCCGCAAGCTGTCGAAGCCGATCCCGCTGAACCGCGGCGACGACGTAGAGGTGTTCCTTCTGCACAGCGAGCCCGCTACCGAGGATGAGCGTGGCGCCTGGTATCCAGCCAAGTTCGTTGCGCTGTGCCTCAGCAAGGTGAGTCCCGAGCCGATCGTACAGCGTGCCGGTAGCATGCCGATCTATGGCACGTGGAACGGTGTTCGCCTCCCCGCCGGCAAGAAGCTGATCGTGGCGCCTCAGCAGAAGACCGAGCAGCGCAAGCCTTTCATGTTCGTCCAGCTGCATGCTGGGGACGTGATGGATTGGACGCTGGACCCCAACTTGGCTGACGCCTGGAAAGAGGAAGGACAAACGGTGGCCAACCTCTTCACCGAAGCCACCTGATGACAACAAGCCACACGGACTCTGCACCACCGGCGCCGGCCGCCCGCCCCTGCGATCGCGCAGGGACGGCTCGCTGGTGCAGCGGTGTCGACGTTCGCCAAGTGCGCCTGGTCAGCTCCACACAGCCAGGTAACCTTGAGCACAAAGGCCCCCTTGTGTGGATGTGCGCGGATTGCCGTGCGGTGCACGGATGGCGGGTTGCAGTATGTTCGACTCATGAGACGCTAGAACCCTAGCAGTTTCACCCATGCACCTCGCTAGCTTGTGGTGCATGCCGTTACTCCATTGGAGATTTATTGAATGACCGCACGAACCTTCGAGCTGATCGAAAGCTCGGGCAAGCCGATCAAAGCCTGGACCGTAGGCGTCCAGGTAGAAGAAGCCGCCAAAAAGCAGCTCCGCAATCTCGCTGGCCTTCCCTTCATCCACTCGCATATCGCAGCTATGCCCGATGTGCACTGGGGTATGGGCGCGACTGTTGGCAGCGTTATCGCTACCAAGGGCGCCATTATTCCCGCTGCGGTGGGGGTCGATATCGGCTGCGGCATGGCGGCACAGCGCACCTCCCTGGTCGCATCGGATCTGCCGGACAACCTTGCGGCTCTGCGCAGCGAGATCGAACGACGCATCCCTCACGGCCGTACCAACAACGGAATGCCAGGCGACCGCGGTGCCTGGGGCGAAATGGCGCCTGGCGCCAGCGGGCACGGTGAGCTGGCCAGCCTGATGCTGGAGCTCGAGGGCCTGGTCAAGAAACATCCCAAGCTGGAGAAGCCTGCCCGTCGGGCGATTACTCATGCCGGAACTCTCGGCACCGGCAACCACTTCGTCGAAGTCTGCCTGGATGAGGAACAGCGCGTCTGGGTCATGCTGCACTCTGGCTCGCGTGGGATCGGCAACGCCATCGGCACCTACTTCATCGAACTAGCCAAGGAAGAGATGCGCCGCTGGTTCGTCAACCTCCCCGATGAAGACCTGGCTTACCTGCCTCAGGGCAGCGACCACTTCAAGGATTACTGCGAGGCAGTCGAGTGGGCTCAGCGCTTCGCTCGCGTGAACCGCGACCTGATGATGGGTGCTGCAATGGAGGCGCTGAAACTGGCGGTTCCAAAGCCCTTCACCTGCGACCAGGCTGCAGTAAATTGTCACCACAACTACGTCAGCTGGGAAAAGCACTTCGGCGAGAACGTGATGGTTACCCGCAAGGGCGCCGTACGAGCTGGCGAGGGCGACCTCGGTATCATCCCCGGAAGCATGGGTGCTCGCTCTTTCATTGTGCGCGGCAAAGGTAATTCGCAGTCCTTCTGTTCCTGCAGCCATGGCGCTGGCCGTGCAATGAGCCGAGCAGAAGCGAAACGCCGCTTCACCCTGGAGGACCACGTCCAGGCCACGGCTGGGGTAGAGTGCCGCAAGGACGAGGACGTGATCGACGAAACGCCTGGAGCCTACAAGGACATTGATGCCGTGATGGCTGCACAGTCTGATCTGGTTGAAGTCGTCCATACCTTGAAGCAGGTACTTTGCGTCAAAGGTTGAACAGGTTGAGGCCCCGCTCGGGGCCTTTCCCTTTTCATGCTGCTGGCGACTTGCATACCTGGCGACCTGGGAGAACATGCTCCTACGTGAGCAACTTCTACCGCAGGAAGATCCCATGTCCGCCACCCTCCTCCCGAAACCGATCCTGGACGGCATTCAGCGTGCCTACTCCATCAGCATGCTGTGGGAAGGCACCGCCGCGAACACCAACGTTCCGGAAGAGCGCCAGCTGCTGAACCTGGTGCTGCCGACCTGGCAGCGCGAGTTTGTCTGGACCGAGGAACAGCAGCGCGCTTTCGTCGAAGGCATCTTCCTGGGCTTCGGTACCGGCTACTACGTCATCAACGGCCGTGACTACGAAGGCGGTAACGATCGCTACATGTCCGGCTGGCTGCTCGACGGTCAGCAGCGCATTACGTCGATCGCTCGCTTCGTGAAGGGTGAGCTCACCGTCTTCGACGGCATTCGCTACAGCGACCTCAGCATTGGGGAGAAACGCCGCCGTTTCGATAACGTGGTTTTCCCGTGCATCGAATTGGAGTACCTGGCGGATGAAGAGCTGCTCAAGGCCCTTTACCGTCGCCTGAACTTCGGCGGCACCGCCCATACCGAGGCAGATCTGCAGCTGCTGAACAAATAACCTATAGCGAGCCGTTATCCTCCGCCCCGATGAGACAAGTCGAGAGAACACCATGAGCCTTCAACATCACCCCATTGATACCAAGCTGCAGATCGGTGAACGGCTGTTTGTCCATGTACGCCCAGGCTGGTGGCGTGAAGATCACCCGGTGCACGGCAATCGCGTCACACGCCCTACCTGCTCTCTGGAACGCATGGAAGAGGCCTGCGGTGCACAAGCCGTAGTACTGCCGGCCGATCATGGCTACTTCGTCGATTGGAATGGTGATGCTCGCCTAACCGCTGCCCCTGGGGATGGGTTTTCCTGCCAGGTCAACGTTGAGACGGCGCATGTTGACGTTGTCGACAGCGAAGGCTTCGTGGTGAATCGCCCCGGCTTTTGT
>NZ_JAEILC010000017.1:0-81547 GCF_016307435.1 Pseudomonas sp. S4_EA_1b
CCCCATCCGGCCCACGGGGCCGCGCTAAAACCCGGCCGGGGTGGGGCGGGTAGGGGTCAGCAGCGTGGTGCGCGTCTCACAGGGCAAGCGCCTGTGGCTGGGCGCATTCCCCCGTGACCCGCGCGAGCAGGGCCGTAGCACGGTGCCCGGAGGTTCGGCCGACGTTCGCCTGTTTGTGATTCAGGCCCGCGCTGCCGCAGCAGAGGCGAAAGACGCGGCTGCAGGCAGCGGGCCGCCTCCATTGACCGCGGCGCAATATGAGCGTGTGCAACGTGCGTTCGTGCGGCCAAATCGCGACGGTTCTCGTGAATAAAGGCATTGACCCATGCATTTGGAAATTCTTCTGCAGGAACAACTGATCAGCCGCAAGCGTCTGGCCGCTTTTGCGCCAGGGAAGGTGTTGCCGTTGGCCCCAGCGGTCATCCACTGCGTGGAAGTTCGGGTCAACGGCCAACTGCTGGCGTTGGGCGAGTTGGTGCAACTGGAGGACCGCTTGGGGGTTGAGCTGCATGAGGTTTATCGAGAGTGGGCCCCAGGTGCGTTCACGTTGTGAAACGCCCTACGCAGTGATCCCAAAAAACGCAGGATCTCTGAGCTTTTTCCTAGGGTGGGTTGTCAGGCGGGTTTTTATAGTCGTCGCGTGGGCGCAAGCGCCAGTCAAGGAAATAAGGACTTCAATGTCAGTTGTCGGATACCGAGGTGGATATGGGCGTCGTGAATGATGAATTGACGACGGTTTCCCTGGTTTTTGCCTGTTGGACCTTGCATGGCGATGGGCGCTTGACCGGTGAGGGCGCCGATATTCAATTGCCGCCCAAGGAGTGGCATGTGTTGCGATTGCTGCTGGTGTCGGGTGGTGCGCTGATGACTAAGGATCGCTTGCTGGAGCTGGTTTGGCCCCAAGGCGAGGTCGCCGAAGAATCCCTGACACGGTGCATCTACTCGCTGCGCAAACATTTGGGCGCCGACAAGGGGTTTATCAAGACGATCTACGGTAGGGGTTATCGCTTTAACTGTCCGGTCAAGGTGCGCCGAGACGGGCACACTCAAGGGGGGCAAGTGTGTTCTGCCTGCGGTCAGGTCCGACATGGATAAGCGTTGGAGCAAGGCGCTGCTCTTTGGTTGGTTGATGAGCGCGCATCCGGCGTTGGCCTACTGCTGGGAGGAAATTGCCGGTCGTTACGATATCGAACCGGAGTTATTGCAAGCCATCGCCGCGGTGGAGTCGGGCTATCGAGCTGACGCGGTGAACACCGCCAACAACAATGGCACCCGGGACATCGGCCTGATGCAGATCAACAGCATGCATTTGCCGCGCCTGCTCAAGTTGGGGATTACCGAGGAGCGATTGTTGAACGAGCCTTGCCTGTCGGTGGAGGTTGGTGCGTCGATACTCGCCGAGTTTATCCAGCGCTTCGGCTACAACTGGACAGCAGTGGGCGCCTACAATGCGGGGCCGGGTTCTGGGCCGGAGCGCGATGTACTACGCCAGCGCTATGCCGAAAAAATCTGGGCGCGTTATGAGGCCCTGGTCATGCAGCGTTAGCGGCGTTGGGCGGCACGCCTCGCCTGCGCGCGGTTACCCCGGCTATAATCGCCGCCACCTTCGTCGCCATCCGAGTCTAGCCCGCCCATGTATACCCTGGCCCGCCAGCTGTTGTTCAAACTCTCCCCGGAAACCTCCCACGATCTGTCCCTGGACCTGATCGGTGCCGGTGGCCGCCTGGGACTCAATGGTCTGGTGTGCAAGGCGCCGGCAAAAATGCCGGTATCGGTGATGGGGCTGGACTTCCCCAACCCGGTCGGGCTGGCTGCCGGCCTGGACAAGAACGGTGCGGCCATTGATGGTTTCGCGCAATTGGGCTTTGGCTTTGTTGAGATTGGCACCGTGACGCCGCGACCGCAGCCGGGCAACCCCAAGCCTCGCATCTTCCGCCTGCCGGAAGCCGAGGCGATCATCAATCGCATGGGCTTTAACAACCTGGGCGTCGATCACCTGCTGTCACGGGTCCAGGCCGCGAAGTACAGCGGCATTCTCGGCATCAATATCGGCAAGAATTTCGACACGCCGGTTGAGCGCGCGGTGGACGACTACTTGATCTGCCTGGACAAGGTCTATGCCCACGCCAGCTACGTCACCGTTAACGTCAGTTCGCCGAATACCCCAGGCCTGCGTAGCCTGCAGTTCGGTGATTCCCTCAAGCAATTGCTCGAAGCCCTGCGCCAGCGTCAGGAAGACCTGGCCGTTCGCCATGGCAAGCGCGTGCCGCTGGCGATCAAGATTGCGCCGGACATGAGCGACGAAGAAACCGTGCTGGTGGCCCAGGCCCTGGTGGATTCCGGAATGGACGCGGTGATTGCCACCAATACCACTTTGAGCCGTGTCGGCGTTGAAGGTCTGGCCCATGGTGACGAGGCGGGCGGCCTGTCGGGTGCGCCGGTCCGCGATAAAAGCACTCATATCGTCAAGGTGCTGGCCGCCGAGCTGGCGGGGCGCTTGCCGATCATCGCGGTGGGCGGCATCACTGAAGGCAAGCACGCGGCCGAGAAAATCGCCGCGGGTGCGAGCCTGGTGCAGTTGTATTCTGGCTTTATCTATAAAGGCCCTGCGTTGATTCGTGAGTCGGTGGATGCAATTGCGGCGTTGCCCAGAAAGGCCTGAACGGCGCCCATAAAAAAGGGCTCCATCAAGGAGCCCCCTGGGCCGAAGCCCGCCGCCCGGATGGGGCGCGCATGGTAAGTCGTTACAGCTTCAAAGGTGGTGTGTCGGAATTAAGTGCCCTGATTAGCCGACGGCGTGAAGTTCGTTGAGTCTGTGGATTCCCGCAGTGCCTGTCATACCGTCCCAGTTGTCGCCGCGTCCTTCGCGCCAGCCGTTGATCCAGGCTTGGCGTACCGACGGTAGAGTAAATGGGCAAAGCTCACGGGATTTGCCATGAACGCCATATTGATATCCGCGTAAAAACGCTCTTTCCAACGGATCACGCTTAAGTCTTCTCATAGGGTGTTTCCCTCACTTGTTGACTGTCTTGATATCCTTCGGCCTCGTCTGAGGCCGGGCAGAGTTTTTCTGCCGTTGGTGGGCTCGCTGCCGGCGTGGCGAGCCGATGTGTCGGCGTCGTTACGGCGCCAACCTGTGGTGAGTTCTAACCAATAGGTCACATGGATTCAATGATCGTTTTGTCATAAGCACGTAACTATAACGATGCTATAGCCATAAGCTGGGATGGCTTTACGCCCCATTTGTCTGGCAAAGCCAGCTATGATGCACCCCGCATAGAGGAAAGGTTTGATCCTTAAGTAAGAATGTCCGTCTGATGCAGTCGGTTATTATTCGACGAAGGGTCGGAATATTTCTTTTTGTTGCTGCACATTCTTTATCTGCCCCGTGAATAAAGGCCCAACGGCCTGGCAGCCGGGGTGGAACGGCACATTCGTGCCACGCGAGCACTCTTCAAGAAAAGTGCTTGATTGAAAACCGAGCCGGCGATGCGTCGCCCGTTCACTTATTGCTGAAAAGCCTGGAATGCCCCATGTCGGACCGTTTTGAACTCTTCCTCACCTGCCCCAAGGGCCTCGAAGGCCTGCTGATCGAGGAAGCCGTCGGGCTTGGCCTTGAGGAAGCGCGCGAGCACACTTCGGCCGTGCGCGGCATGGCCGACATGGAGACCGCTTACCGGCTGTGCCTCTGGTCGCGCCTGGCCAACCGCGTGCTGCTGGTGCTCAAGCGCTTCCCCATGAAGGACGCCGAAGACCTCTACCACGGCGTGCTGGATATCGACTGGGCCGACCACATGGTCCCCGACGGCACTCTGGCAGTGGAGTTCAGCGGTCACGGCTCCGGTATCGACAACACCCACTTCGGCGCGCTGAAGGTCAAGGATGCGATCGTCGACAAACTGCGCACTCCGTCCGGCGAGCGCCCGTCCATCGACAAGATCAACCCGGACTTGCGCATCCACCTGCGCCTGGACCGTGGCGAAGCCATCCTGTCCCTCGATCTCTCCGGTCATAGCCTGCACCAGCGCGGCTATCGCCTGCAGCAGGGCGCGGCGCCGCTGAAGGAAAACCTGGCGGCCGCGATCCTGATTCGCGCCGGTTGGCCGCGTATCGCCGCCGAAGGCGGTGCGCTGACCGACCCGATGTGCGGCGTGGGGACCTTCCTGGTGGAAGGCGCGATGATTGCGGCCGACATGGCGCCCAACCTCAACCGTGAGCTGTGGGGCTTTACCACTTGGCTCGGTCACGTCCCGGCGCTGTGGAAAAAGCTGCACGCCGAGGCCAGCGAGCGCGCCGCGATTGGCATGAACAAAACGCCGCTGTGGATTCGAGGTTACGAAGCCGACCCGCGCCTGATCCAACCCGCGCGCAACAACATTGAGCGCGCCGGTCTCAGCCATTGGATCAAGGTGTACCAGGGGGAGGTCGGGACCTTCGAGCCGCGCCCGGACCAGAACCAGAAAGGCCTGGTGATCTGCAACCCGCCCTACGGCGAGCGTCTGGGCGATGAAGCCAGCCTGTTGTACCTCTACCAGAACCTCGGCGAACGTCTGCGCCAAGCCTGCATGGGTTGGGAAGCCGCAGTGTTCACCGGCGCGCCCGATCTGGGCAAGCGCATGGGCATCCGCAGCCACAAGCAGTATTCGTTCTGGAACGGCGCCTTGCCGTGCAAATTGCTGCTGATCAAGGTCAACCCCGACCAGTTCGTCACCGGCGAGCGCCGCACCCCGGAACAGCGCCAGGCCGAACGCGAGCAGGCTGCGTACGACCAGGCCCCGACCGAGCCGCAAGAACGCCAGTACAACAAGAACGGTAACCCGATCAAACCGGCCCCGGCTCCCGTGGTCGAACAGGCGCGCCTGAGCGAAGGCGGGCAGATGTTCGCCAATCGCCTGCAAAAAAACCTCAAGCTGCTGGGCAAGTGGGCCAAGCGAGAGGGCGTGGATTGCTACCGTGTGTATGACGCCGATATGCCGGAATACTCCATGGCCATCGACCTGTATCACGACTGGGTGCATGTACAGGAGTATGCCGCTCCCAAGTCCATCGACCCGGAAAAAGCTTCCGCGCGCATGTTCGATGCCCTGGCGGCCATTCCCCAGGCGCTGAACATCGACAAGAGCCGCGTGGTGGTCAAGCGGCGCGAGCGTCAGAGCGGTACCAAGCAGTACGAGCGCCAGAGCGCCCAGGGCAAGTTCACTGAGGTGAGCGAGGGCGGTGTGAAGCTGCTGGTCAACCTCACGGATTACTTGGACACCGGCCTCTTCCTCGACCACCGCCCGATGCGTATGCGCATTCAGAAAGAGGCGGCCGGCAAGCGCTTCCTCAATCTGTATTGCTACACCGCTACTGCCAGTGTGCACGCGGCCAAGGGCGGTGCGCGCAGCACTACAAGTGTCGATCTGTCCAAGACTTACCTGGACTGGGCACGTCGCAACTTCTCCCTCAACGGTTTCTCCGACAAGAACCGCCTGGAGCAGGGCGATGTGATGGCGTGGCTGGAAGCCAGTCGCGATGAGTTCGACCTGATCTTCATCGACCCGCCGACCTTCTCCAACTCCAAGCGCATGGAAGGCATCTTCGACGTGCAGCGCGACCATGTGCAGTTGCTCGACCTGGCCATGGCCCGCCTGGCACCGGGCGGCGTGCTGTACTTCTCCAACAACTTCCGCAAGTTCCAGTTGGAAGACAATCTCAGCGAACGCTATGCGGTCGAGGAAATCAGCGACAAAACCATCGACCCGGATTTCGCGCGCAATGCCAAAATCCACCGCGCGTGGAAAATCACCGCCCGTTGATGACTGCATAAAAGGCCGCAAGCCAGGATATTCCAGGCTTACGGCTTTTTTGCGCTGGTCAAACTACTGGCCGATAGCTATAACTTAAGGCCAAGCCAAAGTGACACCCCCCGCACGCTGGCGTTGTGAGTGTTGCCTATGCCGTTGCAAGCCGTTCGCCCGAAAATCCTAGGCTTCATCAGTGAGCAGGCATCGGCTTGGCTGGTGGCATTGGTGGTGCTGTTGGCCGGTTGTACCTTGACGGGTATCGTCGCCTGGGCCACTCACGATCTGTATCAGCAGCAGGTACGCCAGCGCTTTCAACTGCTGGTCAACGAGCGCTACACCCGTTTGCAGGAGCGCTTTGAAGATCAGGAACAACGCCTTAACAGCCTGCGGCGTTTTTTTGTCAATTCCTCCGATGTGTCCCGCGAAGAGTTCGATGGGTTTACCCAACCGTTGCTTCTGCGCGCCCGCGCGTACGCCTGGGCGCCACGGGTGCTGCGTCAGCAACGCAGCGAGTTTGAACAGCAAGTGTCCCGTGAAAGGGGCGTGGATTTCGTGATCCGTGAGTTGAACCCGGCGGGTGAACTGGCCCCCGCGCCGGAGCGCGAGGAGTACGTACCAGTGCTCTACAGTCAAACCCAAAGCCTGTTGGGCTCGCCCTTGGGCTTCGATCTATTGGCCCAGCCCTTGCGGCGTTCGGCGCTGGAGCGCGCGCATAAAAGCGGCAAGCTGGCAGTATCTCAACCCATGCAGTTGGTGGGCGTGGAGCCAGCTTATGCAGCCGGCGTATTGCTGGTGGCGCCCGTGAGCCGTGAGGTGGGCGCAGAACAACCTTATGGCTACGTCATGGCGGTGATCAGCATGCGCCAGCTGATGGCCGACGGTTTGCCCAAGCCGGAGCGGGACAACCTGGTGATGCAGATTGTCGACACCTCCGACCAGCAACAACGTGTGCTTTATGAATCCAACAATGCCGTGGCCGACAGCGGCCTCGTTGGGGTGCGGCGCTTGACCCTAGGCGATCATGTCTACGCCTTGACCCTGCGGCCGAGCGAAGTATTCGCCCGGGCCAACCATTCTTCGCTGGCCGCTATCCTGACCATGGGTAGCTTGCTCAGCCTGCTGCTGAGCATCTTGCTGTATATGCTGGTCAGCCAGCGCCAGCGTGCTTTGAAGATGGTCGAGCAGCGTACTCAGCAGTTGCGTCTGCGTGAGCAGGAATTGCGCGGTGCGCACGGTCAATTGCGCAGTGTGCTGAACGCGGCCACCCAGGTTGCCATCATTGCCACTGACTTGCGCGGTGTGATCAACACGTTCAATGCCGGTGCCGAACAGATGCTTGGCTTCACGGCCGATCAAGTGGTGGGCAAGTTGACCCTGGAAAGCCTGCACCTGGCGACGGAGCTGGAAATGCGCTCTGTCAAACTGGGCGTGACCCTGGGTAAGCGCATCCCCGCGAGCCAGGCCATGTTGGTAGAAAGCCCCGACAGCTTGCACGAGGCCCGTGAGTGGACGTTGATTCGAAACGACGGCAGCCCGTTGAACGTCACCATGTTGGCCACCGTTCTGCTGGACGACCACGGCCTTTGGGTCGGGCATTTGGCGATCTACCTGGACGTGACCGAGCAAAAGCGCGCCTACGAAGCCTTGGCCGCGCGCGATCGATTGCTCAAAAAACTCAGCGCCCATGTCCCCGGTGGGATCTTTCAGTTCACCCTGGAACCTCAGGACAACTGGCGCTTCCTCTATGCCAGCGACGGCATGCGCGATATCTACGAAATTGAAACCGGGCTGTTGCAGCAGGATGCCAAGCGCGTGTTCGAACGCATCCATCCGCTGGACGCGGAGCGGGTGCGCGCCTCGGTGCGCTTGTCGGCGTTGCAACTGAGCCACTGGCGCGAAGAATATCGCGTGCTGTTACCGCAACGTGGCCTGCGCTGGATTCGTGGCGAAGCAACCCCGGAAGAGTTACCCGGCGGCGGCACACTGTGGCATGGGTATGTGTCGGATATTTCCGATCTCAAGCGGGTAGAGGAGGAGCTGCGCGCCTTGTCCATCACCGACTCGCTGACAGGCATTTATAACCGGCGCTACTTTCAGGATCGCTTGCGCGCCGAAATCGCCAGGCTCAATCGAACCTGCGGAGCGTTGTCGGTGATCATGCTGGATATCGATCATTTCAAGCGCATCAATGACAAGCATGGCCACGCGGTAGGCGATGGCGTGTTGCAGGAGTTGTGCTCGCGTATCAGCCAACGTCTGCGCCGCACCGATGTGTTCTGCCGTTTTGGGGGCGAAGAGTTTATGGTGTTGTGCCCCACCACCGATGGCGAACAGGCCTACAGCCTGGCGCTGGAATTGTGGCAGTCGTTGCGCAGTGCGCCGATGGAGCCGGTGGGGATCGTCACCGCCAGCTTTGGCGTGGCCAGCTGGCGGGGCGATGAAGGCATCGATGGGCTGCTGCTGCGCGCCGACTCGGCGGTGTATGTGGCCAAGCAGGCGGGCAGGGACCGGGTGGAGGCCGAAAGGGTTCAGGCTTGAAAGGCTGGCGGGATACTTAAAGGCTTACGCATGACTCGGTGGTGAGCAGGGCAAGCCTGCTCGCCAGTAAATCCCTTCCACAGGTGAACGATGGTGTGTGCTAGAGCACCGGTGCCGCCGCCGTCAGTTTTGGCTGGCGATACAGATCCAGCAGCACCTGGTCCAGTACCGACGACGCGCCCCATGGCTTCGGATCGTTGAGGATCGCCACCACAACCCATGAATTGCCGTTGTTGTCGCGGCTGAACCCGGCGATGGCGCGCACAGTGTTCAAGGTGCCGGTCTTGACGTGGGCTTCGCCGCGCATGGCGGTGGTCTTCAAGCGCTTACGCATAGTGCCGTCGGTGCCGGCGATGGGCATCGAGCTGATGTACTCCGCCGCGTAAGGGCTTCTCCACGCGGCTTGCAGCATGGCCGCCATCTCACGAGCGCTGACCCGTTCGGCGCGGGACAGGCCGGAGCCGTTCTCCATCACCAAGTGCGGCGCGGTGATGCCTTTTTTCGCCAGCCACTGACGCACCACGCGCTGCGCGGCCTTGGCATCGTCGCCGTCGGCATCGTTACGGAACTGCGCGCCCAGGCTCAGGAACAACTGCTGGGCCATGGTGTTGTTACTGTATTTGTTGATGTCGCGGATGATTTCCGCTAGGTCCGGCGAGAACGCGCGTGCCAGGACCTTGGCATCCTTGGGCACCGGCGCCTGGATATCGCGGCCCTGGATGCTGCCGCCCAGTTCCTTCCAGATCGCCCGCACCGCGCCGGCGGTGTAGGTGGCGTGGTCGAGCAGCGACAGGTAGGTCTGTGAACTGCAGCCGTCGGCCAGTTGCCCGCTGACGGTCACCGTCACGCTGCCATCGGCGGCGGTTACCGGGTTGTAACGAACATCGCCGGTGCATTGCTTGGCGTTGGAGACCTTGACCTGATTGTCGATACGAATGCTGGCAATCGGTGGCTCTACCGAAACGAGTACCCGTCCGCCATCGTTGCGCGTGACGAAACGCAGGGCCTTGAGGTTGACCAGCAGCGCATCGGGCTTGACCAGGAACGGCTTGTTCTCGTCATTGCCATCGTCGTTGAATTCCGGCAATTGCGGCGGGATAAAGAAGCCGCGATCCAGCACCAGGTCACCAGTGACTTGCTGCACACCGTTGGCGCGCAAATCGCGCATCAGCAGCCAGAGCTTTTCCATATTCAGCTTGGGGTCGCCACCGCCCTTGAGGTACAGGTTGCCATGCAGCACGCCACCGTTGAGGGTGCCGTCGGTATAGAACTCAGTTTTCCACTGGTGGTTGGGGCCGAGCATTTCCAGGGCCGCATAGGTGGTGACCAGTTTCATGGTAGAGGCCGGGTTCACCGAAACGTCGGCGTTGAATACGGTGGGCGTGCCGGGGCCGTTGAGCGGCAGCATGACCAGGGACAACGCAGTATTTTGCAGTTTGGCTTTTTGCAGGGCCTGCGCGACGTTGGGCGGCAGGGTGGTGTTGATCGGAGCGGCGGTGACGGAAAAGGCCAGTGGCAGAAGAAACCCGGCAAGTAACAATGGACGCAAAGATTTGATCATAAAGAATAAGACCCTACTGCTGAGGAGGGTGAAAAAGGCGAGGGGTAAATAGGAAAAATCCCTCAATGGTCAAGAAAGTGTCGGCATTATGCCCCAAGGCGCGGGCTCTTGTAGCTGAACGATAGCTGCTAATGCGCGTTTTTTTCCACACAAACCGCCGCCCGTCCCAGAGAGTCGGGCAATCGCCGTCTTAAACTGCTAAAGTGCCGGCCGTTATTACTTAAGAGGACTGTTCCAATGGCGACTAACCGTTCCCGGCGTCTGCGCAAAAAACTGTGCGTTGATGAATTTCAAGAGCTGGGTTTCGAACTGAACCTGGACTTCAAAGAAGGTTTGGACGATGAAGCGGTTGACGCTTTCCTCGAAGCATTCCTGACTGAAGCGATGGACGGCAATGGCCTGGACTACGTAGGCGGCGACGACTTCGGTCTGGTGTGCTCGGCCAAACGCGGTTCGGTCAGCGAAGAGCAGCGTGCAACCGTCGAGGCGTGGCTCAAGGCCCGCCCAGAGCTGACTCGCGTTGAAGTGAGCCCGCTGTTGGACGCATGGCACCCAGAGACGCCGATCAACCCGGTAGCCTGATGTGCTGAAACAGCGACCCGCCCGGGTCGCTGTTTCGTTTGGGGCTTTGAAAACTCAGGCCTTGCGCCCATTTAGAATCAACAGCGTCAACACCCCCGCCACGATCCCCCAGAACGCCGAGCCGATGGAAAACAACGTCAAGCCTGACGCGGTGACCATAAAGGTGATCAGCGCCGCTTCCCGTTCCTTGGGTTCGTTCATGGCAATGCTCAAGCCGTTGATGATCGAGCCAAATAACGCCAACGCCGCAATCGACAGCACCAGTTCCTTGGGCAAGGCTGCGAACAATGCCGCCAGTGTCGCGCCGAACACACCGGCAATGCCGTAGAACACACCGCACCAAACCGCTGCTGTGTAACGCTTGTTACGGTCTTCGTGGGCGTGGGGGCCAGTGCAGATGGCCGCGCTGATCGCCGCCAGGTTGATGCCGTGGGAGCCGAACGGTGACAGCACCAACGAGGCCAGGCCGGTGGCGGTGATCAGCGGCGAGGCCGGCACGTTATAGCCATCGGCACGTAACACCGCCACGCCCGGCATGTTCTGCGAGGTCATCGCCACCACGAACAGCGGAATGCCGATGCTGATGGTGGCTGCCAGCGAGAAGTGCGGGGTGGTCCACACCGGCGTGGCGACTTCCAGATGAAACCCGCTGAAATCCAGCAACCCCATCGCGCCCGACAACAGGGTGCCGATGATCAGCGCGGCAAGCACGGCATAGCGCGGTGACACGCGCTTGATGATCAGGTAGGTGAAGAACATCCCCAGCACCAGGCCGGTGCGATGCTGCGCCGCGACGAAAATCTCACTGCCGATCTTGAACAGAATGCCAGCCAGTAACGCGGCTGCCAGCGACGCCGGAATGCGCTTGACCAGTTTTTCAAAGCTGCCGGTCAGCCCGCACAGCGTCACCAGCACCGCGCAGGTGATATAGGCGCCGATGGCTTCGCCGTAGGTGACACCGCCCAGGCTGGTGATCAACAGCGCCGCGCCGGGGGTGGACCAGGCGATGGTAATCGGCGTGCGGTAACGCAGGGACAAGCCAATGCTGCACACCGCCATGCCGATGGAAATCGCCCAAATCCATGAGGAGATCTGCGCCGTGGTCAAACCTGCGGCCTGTCCGGCTTGAAACATCAGCACCAAGGAGCTGGTGTAGCCGGTCATCATGGCAATAAAGCCGGCGACAACCGCCGAAGGGGAAGTGTCGGCCAGTGGGCGCAGGGGCGCTTGGGTGGCGTCAGTCATGAACGCTGTTCCTTTTTACCTGGGGTTTGCCGGTGAAGGCGCAGATTCAAGCCTAAACTCAAACGTAACGACGCATTGCAATACAGCCGAGGCCGCAAACAGCCGTACAGTGTGTTGGCCTGTTGGGTTGTGTACAATGTGCGCTGTTTTTAGCGGATACTTGCCAGCGACCCGCTGTTGCCGTATTACCGTAAAGTCGCCGTATCACCGATAATTCGCCGCCGTTCTCCAAACCCGAGTGCCCATGAACGAACAGTTGCAACCTCTCAAGAAACAACCGCGAGCCGGCAAGGCCGGTCGCAGCGGAACCCAGGACGATATTGTCTATGCGCATATCTTCGAGGCCATCCTTGAACAACGCCTGGCGCCCGGAACCAAGTTGAGTGAAGAGGCACTGGGGGAAATCTTTGGCGTGAGCCGCACCATCATTCGTCGCGCCCTGTCGCGCCTGGCCCATGAAGGCGTGGTATTGCTGAGGCCCAATCGCGGCGCGGTGGTGGCCAGCCCGAGTGTCGAAGAAGCGCGTCAGGTGTTCCTGGCCCGTCGCCTGGTAGAGCGGGCGATCACCGAGCTGGCGGTGCAGCACGCCACCGCCGAGCAACTAGCCGAGTTGCGCCAGATGGTCAACGACGAGCGCGACAGTTTTTCCCGTGGCGATCGTGGTGCCGGTATCCGCCTTTCCGGCGAATTCCACCTCAAACTGGCCGAAGCGGCAAAGAATGCACCGCTGATCAGCTTCCAGCGCAGCCTGGTGTCCCAGACCTCGTTGATCATCGCTCAGTACGAAAGCGGTAACCGCTCCCACTGCTCCTACGATGAGCACACCCAGTTGATCGATGCCATCGAAGCCCGCGACGCGGCGTTGGCGGTGAACCTGATGATGCATCACATGGATCACATCGACAGCAAGCTCAACCTCGATGAAGAGAGCGCGTCGGATGATCTGCATGCGGTGTTCTCGCATCTGTTGCAGACCAAGAAGCCTGGGCGTTCCTCGATAAAGCTGTAATTTTCCTGGTTTGCCAAGGACAAAATGTGGGAGGGGGCTTGCCCCCCGATAGCAGTGGAACAGTCACCTCATGCAGTGACTGACACTCTATTATCGGGGGCAAGCCCCCTCCCTCATTGGTTTTGTGCTGGTGCCAAGATCAGCGTTGGTGCACCCGTTGGCCGGCGGCATAGGTCTGCAGCACGGTGCGGTCATCCCCCAGGGTCATCAATACAAACAACGTTTCGTCGATGCTGTTCGACTGCTTCAGGCGGTAGCTGAGCAGCGGTGTGGCGTTGTAGTCCAGCACCAGGAAGTCCGCATCCGTGCCCGGTTGCAATGTGCCGATCTTGTCTTCCAGGCGCAGCGCCCGCGCGCCGCCCAGGGTCGCCAGGTACAGCGATTTGAACGGGCTCAACCGCGCGCCCTGCAACTGCATGACTTTGTAGGCTTCGTTCAAGGTTTGCAGCAGCGAGAAGCTAGTGCCGCCGCCCACATCGGTGCCCAGGCCAACGTTCAGTTTGTGCTTCTCGGCCATCGGCAAGTTGAACAGGCCGCTGCCCAGGAACAGGTTCGAGGTCGGGCAGAAGGCGACCGCCGAGCCGGTTTGCGCCAAGCGCGCGCATTCGTCGTCGCACAGGTGCACGCCGTGGGCAAACACCGAGCGCTCGCCCAGCAGCTTGTAATGGTCATACACATCCAGGTAGCCGCTGCGCTCCGGGAACAACGCTTTCACCCACTGCACTTCCTGCAGGTTCTCGCTGATGTGGGTCTGCATATACAGATCCGGATATTCCCCCAGCAGCTGCCCGGCCAGTGTCAATTGCTCCGGCGTGCTGGTGGGGGCGAAGCGTGGCGTGACCGCATAGTGCAGCCGGCCTTTGCCATGCCAGCGCTCGATCAACATCTTACTGTCCTGATAACTGGACTCGGGCGTGTCGGTCAGATAGTCCGGCGCGTTGCGGTCCATCATCACCTTGCCGGCGATCATGCGCAGGTCGAGTTTCTGCGCCGCTTCGAAAAACGCGTTCACCGATTGCGGGTGCACACTGCCGAACACCAATGCGGTGGTGGTGCCGTTGCGCAGCAGTTCCTTGATGAAAATATCCGCCACTTGCTCGGCATGGGCCTTGTCGGCGAACTGGCTTTCGCAGGGGAAGGTGTACGTGTTGAGCCAATCCAGCAACTGTTCGCCATAAGCGCCGACCATTCCGGTTTGCGGCAGGTGGATATGGGTGTCGATCAGGCCTGGGGTGATCAGCGCATCCTGGTAGTGGGTCACGTCGATATCGGCCGGCAGCGTCGGCAGCAATTCGCTGGCGTGCCCGAGGGCGCTGATCTGGCCGTTATCAATCACCAGCAGGCCGTCTTCAAAATACTCATAGGACGCTTCGATGCCCACCTCGGCGGGGTCGGCAATGCTGTGCAGGATGGCGGCGCGGTAGGCTTTGCGGGTCAAAGGCATGGTCTTCTCAATGGGTCGCTTGGCTGCGGCGTGACACCGGCAGCAGTTTGGCAATCGGTTCGGCGCTGGCGTTGTGCTGGCCGAAATTGGCGTTGTAAGTGGCGATGATTTCGCCGGCGATGGAGATGGCGATCTCCACCGGTAATTTGCCCTTCACCTCGGTGAGGCCCATGGGGCAGCGCATGCGTTGCAACTGGGCGGCGTCGAAGCCGCGATCACGCAGGCGGTGTTCGAACTTGACGCGTTTGGTCTGCGAGCCGATCAGGCCGAAGTAGGCGAAATCGTTGCGTTTGAGCAACGCGGCGCTCAGTTCCAGGTCGAGTGCGTGATTGTGGGTCATGACGATGCAGTAGCTGCCCACCGGCAAGTCGGCGATTTCGTCGACCGGTTCTTCGCTGACGATTTTACGCACGCCCTCGGGGATCTGTTGCGGAAACTCCTGCTCGCGCGAATCGATCCAGCGCACCCGGCACGGCAGGCTCGCCAGCAACGGCACCAGGGCGCGTCCCACATGGCCGGCGCCGAATACCGCAATCTGCGCCTGCACCTGGCCCATGGGTTCGAACAGCAGCACGGTGACACCACCGCAGCACTGGCCCAGGCTCGCGCCCAGGCTGAAGCGCTCCAGATGGGTGTTTTGCTGGCCACGGGCGAGCATCTCGCGGGCGATCTGCATCGCTTTGTATTCCAGGTGCCCACCGCCAATGGTGTCGAAGGTTTGCGACGCACTGATGACCATCTTGGAACCGGCATTGCGTGGCGTGGAGCCGAGTTCTTCGATGATGGTCACCAGGACGCAAGGTTCGCCCTGGTTCTGCAGGTCGGCGAGGGCGCTGATCCAGTTGTTCATAGTCACCTCTAGTGATGTCTTTCAGGCCGCTATCGGGGGCAAGCCCCCTCCCACATTTGAAAGCATTCGCAGATCACTATGTGGGAGGGGGCTTGCCCCCGATGGCAGCACCTCGATCTAGAGCGAAGCCATCTCGGCTTCAGTCTCAACGGCTGTCGCCGCCTGCAACTGGCGCATCTGTTCGCAACCCCACAACACCCGCTCGGGTGTCGCCGGCGCGTCGATCTTCGGCTGATGGCGATAACCTGCAAGGCTCGCCACCGCATCCTTGATCGCGCACCACGAGGCAATGCCGAGCATGAACGGCGGTTCACCCACGGCCTTGGAGTGGAACACCGTGTCTTCCGGGTTCTTGCGGTTTTCCACCAGCTTCACCCGCAGGTCCAGGGGCATGTCGGCGACCGCCGGGATCTTGTAGCTGGCCGGGCCGTTGGTCATCAATTTGCCTTTGTCGTTCCACACCAGTTCCTCCATGGTCAGCCAGCCCATGCCCTGGATGAAACCGCCTTCCACCTGGCCGATGTCGATAGCCGGGTTCAGCGAAGCGCCCACATCGTGAAGAATGTCTGTGCGCAGCATCTTGTATTCGCCGGTCAGGGTATCGACGAGCACTTCGCAACACGCCGCGCCGAACGCGTAGTAATAGAACGGCCGGCCACGGGACTGGCTGCGGTCGTAAAAGATTTTCGGGGTCTTGTAGAACCCGGTGCTCGACAGCGAGACCTGGGCGAAATACGCCTGCTGAATCAGCGCCTCGAAGGTCAGGATCTGCTCGCGCACCCGCACATGGCCGTTATGAAACTGCACATCCGCTTCACTGACGTCGTACTTGCGCGCAGCGAATTCCACCAGGCGCTGCTTGATGGTTTCGGCGGCATTCTGCGCGGCCTTGCCGTTCAGGTCGGCACCGCTGGAGGCGGCGGTCGGCGAAGTGTTGGGCACCTTGTCGGTGTTGGTGGCGGTGATCTGCACGCGGTCGATGCTGACCTGGAACACTTCGGCCACCACTTGCGCGACCTTGGTGTTCAAACCCTGGCCCATCTCGGTGCCGCCATGGTTCAGGTGGATGCTGCCGTCGGTGTAGACATGGATCAGCGCGCCGGCCTGGTTGAGGAAACTGGCGGTAAACGAAATGCCGAATTTGACCGGGGTCAGCGCCAGGCCTTTTTTCAGGATCGGGCTATGGGCGTTGTAGCGACGAATGGCTTCGCGGCGTTCGGCATATTGGCTGCTGGCTTCCAGTTCGGCAGTCATCTCTTCGAGCATGTTGTGCTCGACGGTCTGGTAGTAGTGGGTGACGTTGCGCTCGGTCTTGCCATAGTAGTTGGCCTTGCGCACGGCCAGCGGGTCGAGCGCCAGATGGCGGGCGATGGCGTCCATCACTTCTTCGATGGCGACCATGCCTTGCGGGCCGCCGAACCCCCGGTAAGCGGTGTTGGAGGCGGTGTTGGTCTTGCAGCGATGGCCATTGACCGTGGCGTCGCCCAGGTAATACGAGTTGTCGGCGTGGAACATGGCGCGGTCGACAATCGAGTTCGACAGGTCCGGCGAGCAGCCGCAATTGCCGGCAAGCTCCAGATTGATGCCGTGCAGACGACCGGTGTCGTCGAAGCCCACGTCGTATTCGATATAGAAGGGGTGGCGCTTGCCGGTCATCAGCATGTCTTCGACCCGCGGCAGGCGCATCTTGGTCGGCTGGCCGGTCAGGTGGGCAATCACCGCGCACAGGCATGCCGGGCTGGCGGCCTGGGTCTCCTTGCCACCGAAACCGCCGCCCATGCGACGCATGTCCACGACGATTTTATTCATCGAAACGTCTAACACTTCGGCCACCAGCTTCTGTACTTCGGTGGGGTTCTGCGTGGAGCAATAGACGATCATGCCGCCGTCTTCGGTGGGCATCACCGAGGAGATTTGGGTTTCCAGGTAGAAGTGCTCCTGGCCGCCGATATGCAGCGTGCCCTGAATGCGATGTTGAGCCGCGGCCAACGCGCCCGCCGAATCGCCACGCTGGTGGGTGTGGCTGTCGAGCACGAAGTGTTTATTGCGATAGGCCTCGACCACATCCAGCACCGGTTCCAGGTCCTGGTATTCGATCACCGCCGCCATCGCCGCTTTACGCGCGGTCTCCAGGTCGCGGGCGGCGACGGCCAGCACCACCTGGCCGACGAACTGCACAGTGTCGATGGCCAGCAGCGGATCGCCAGGCAACAGCGGGCCGATGTCTTTCAAACCTGGCACGTCTTCATGGGTGATGACGATGCGCACACCATCGAAGGCGTAGCAGGGGGCGGTGTCGATGCTGAGGATGCGGGCGTGGGCGCGGTCGGACAGACGCGCGTACACATGCAACTGGTTGGGGAATTCCAGGCGGTCGTCGATGTACTGCGCCTCCCCCGATACGTGCTTGGCGGCGCTGTCATGCTTGACGCTGCGCCCGACTCCGCTGGTCAAGTCCTGGGCGAACAGTTCGGCCAGCTCGGCCTGGGTTTTTTCCACGGCGTGATGGTTAGACATAAGCGGTCACCCGAGTCTCGATATGCGGCGTTTGCAGCTCGATGAAATATTTGCGCAGCAGGTTCTGCGCGCTGAGCAGGCGGTATTCCTTGCTGGCGCGGAAGTCCGACAGCGGGGTGAAATCCTCGGCGAGGGCGGCGCAGGCTTGCTCGACCGTGGCGGCGTTCCAAGTCGCGCCCACCAGCACGGCCTCGCAGTGCCGCGCGCGTTTGGGTGTGGCGGCCATGCCGCCGAAGGCCACGCGGGCGGCTTGGACCACACCGTTGTCGAGGGTCAGGTTGAACGCGGCGCAGACCGCGGAAATATCGTCATCCAGACGTTTGGAGACTTTGTAGGCACGGAACAGCGTATGGCCCTTGGGCACGATGATTTTCTCGATGAACTCGCTGTCCTGGCGCGCGGTCACGCGGTAATCGATGAAGTAGTCCTCCAGCGCCAGGGTGCGCCGGGTGTTGCCTTTGCACAGCACGATCTGAGCGCCCAGGGCGATCAGCAGCGGCGGCGAATCGCCGATCGGCGAGGCGTTGCCGATATTGCCGCCCAGGGTGCCCTGGTTGCGGATCTGCAGGGAGGCGAAGCGGTGCAGCAGATCGCCGAAGTCCGGATATGCCTGGTGCAACGCGGCGTAGCAGTCGGAGAGCGGGGTGGCTGCGCCGATTTCCAGGCGGTCGTCGAACGACTCGATGCGCTTCATTTCTTCAATGTTGCCGACGTAGATCATCACCGGCAGCGTGCGGTGGAACTGGGTGACCTCCAGCGCCAGATCGGTGCCGCCGGCCAGTAAGCGGGCTTGCGGATAGGCGTCGTAGAGGTCGGCCAGGTCGGCTACCGTCAGGGGCACCAGGCAGCGTTTATCGCCGCTGTTGAGTTCGCCGGTCTGGGTCGGGGCGATGGCTTTAAGGCGTGCAATGGTCTGGGCTTGGCGGCTGTCGAACTGATCTGCGGGCTTGTTGCAGCAGGCCTGTTCGGCGGCGGCGAGAATCGGCCGGTAGCCGGTGCAGCGGCACAGGTTGCCGGCCAGGGCCTCATGGGCCTTGGCGCTGTCGGGGGCGTCGCTGTTTTTCTGCAGGGCAAACAACGACATCACGAAACCGGGGGTGCAAAACCCGCATTGCGAGCCATGGCACTCGACCATCGCCTGCTGCACGCTGTGCAGTTGGCCTTGGTGCTTGAGGTCTTCGACGCTGATCAGTTGTTTGCCGTGCAATGACGAAACGAAGGTCAGGCACGAATTGAGGCTGCGATAGCGAATCAGCTCGACGCCCTGGGCATCGCTGTGCAGCTCGCCGACTACCACGGTGCAGGCACCGCAATCGCCGCTGGCGCAGCCTTCCTTGGTGCCGGATTTGCCCACATGCTCACGTAAATAGTTGAGCACGGTCAGGTTGGGGTCCAGGGCGTGCTCGCTACGGAGTTCCTGGTTGAGTAAAAACTGGATCACGGAAGGCCTCGCAGACTCATTATTGTTGTTAACCGCTGTGGGCCGAATCTAGTCATGTCTGACTTTTCGGTCAATTGTTTTCTGACCTAAGGGTCAAGAAAATGCGGTCACAACCCATTCAATTATGGTTCAGTCTTCTGGAACCGGCGTTTTTGGCGGCGTGTAGACAGGCAGAGCTGCTTATTTCATGCCAATTCGCGACAGTGGGCGTAGCGCCATCAGCGGGCCAATGCGCTACACTGCCGCGCTTGTACCGATAGACGATTTTGAAGGAAACCCATGACGTTCAAGGCGCCGGACAGTCTCGCCGAGCAGATCGCTCACCACCTCGCCGAACGTATCATTCGCGGCGATCTCAAGCCTGGGGAGCGCATCCAGGAACAGAAGGTCACGCTGGCACTCAATGTCAGCCGCGGCTCCGTGCGCGAAGCCTTGCTGATCCTTGAACGCCGGCACCTGATCGCGATCCTGCCGCGCCGTGGCGCCCACGTCACCGAACTCACCGCGCATAAGGTGCAAAGCCTGTGCACGTTGATGGGCGAGCTGTACATCCTGCTCGGCAATGCGGTGGCGCAAGGCTGGCAGACCCAGGCCGATATGGCGCCGTTCGTGCAGATCCAGCAGCGTCTGGTGAGCAATTTCGAACGTCAGGACATCCGCGCGTTCGTCGAAGAAAGCTTCAATGTGATGCGCGCCGCGTACCCCTTCGCTAACAACCCGTACCTGCAGGAAACCGTCGAAAACCTGCAGCCGGCGATGAACCGCGCCTATTACCTGGCCCTGGACCAGCGCAAGGCCGAGATGAGCGAGTACCTGGCGCTGTTCGAGCAACTGCTCGCCGCCGTGCTGGCCCGTGACTTGCCGCAGATCCGCCAGGTGCTGTCGGCCTACGGTCAGCGCAGTTGCTCGCTGGTTATCGCAGCGTTGGCGGACGTCTAAACGTGCGGCTCAAGTGCATCAAACTGGCGGGGTTCAAATCCTTCGTCGACCCGACCACGGTGAACTTCCCCAGTAATATGGCGGCGGTGGTCGGGCCCAATGGTTGCGGCAAGTCGAACATCATCGACGCCGTCCGCTGGGTGATGGGCGAGAGCTCGGCCAAGAACCTGCGCGGCGAGTCGATGACCGACGTCATCTTCAACGGCTCCACCAGCCGTAAGCCGGTGAGCCAGGCCAGCATCGAGCTGGTGTTCGACAACTCCGACGGCACCCTGATCGGCGAATACGCGGCCTATGCGGAAATCTCCATCCGCCGCAAAGTCACGCGCGACAGCCAGAACAGCTACTTCCTCAACGGCACCAAGTGCCGCCGTCGTGACATTACCGATATCTTCCTCGGCACCGGCCTGGGCCCGCGCAGCTATTCGATCATCGAACAGGGCATGATCTCCAAGCTGATCGAAGCCAAGCCCGAGGACCTGCGCAACTTTATCGAGGAAGCGGCCGGCATCTCCAAGTACAAGGAACGTCGCCGCGAGACCGAAAACCGCATCCGCCGCACCCACGAAAACCTCGCCCGCCTGACCGACCTGCGCGAAGAGCTGGAGCGCCAGTTGGAGCGCCTGCACCGGCAGGCCCAGGCCGCCGAGAAGTATCAGGAATACAAGGGCGAAGAGCGCCAGCTCAAGGCCCAATTGTCGGCCCTGCGCTGGCAAGCCTTGAACGATCAAGTGGGCCAGCGCGAAGCGATCATCGGCACCCAGGAAATCAGCTTCGAAGCGCTGGTGGCCGAGCAGCGCAACGCCGACGCCAGCATCGAACGCCTGCGCGACGGGCACCACGATCTGTCCGAGCGCTTCAATCTGGTGCAGGGCCGCTTCTATTCGGTGGGTGGCGATATCGCCCGGGTCGAGCAGAGCATCCAGCACGGCCAGCAACGTCTGCGCCAATTGCAGGACGATCTGAAGGAAGCCGAGCGCGCGCGCCTGGAGACCGAATCCCACCTGGGCCACGACCGCACCTTGCTGCTGACCCTCGGCGAAGAGCTGGACATGCTCACCCCTGAGCAGGAGATCACCAGCGCCGCCGCCGAAGAAGCCGCCGCCGCCTTGGAAGAAGCCGAAACCACTATGCACGGCTGGCAGGAACAGTGGGACGCCTTCAACCTGCAATCGGCCGAACCGCGCCGCCAGGCCGAAGTGCAGCAGTCGCGCATCCAGCAACTGGAAACCAGTATGGAACGTCTGGCCGAGCGCCAGCGCCGCTTGCAGGAAGAGCGCGTGCTGCTCGCCGCCGACCCGGAAGATGCAGCGATCATGGCGCTCAGCGAGCAACTGGCCGAAAGCGAAATGACCCTGGAAGAACTCGAAGCCAGCGAAGAGCAGCAAGTCGAGCGCCTGGAGCAACTGCGCCAGCAACTGCAACAGGCGACCCAGGCCCAGCAGCAGGCCCAGGGCGACCTGCAACGGCTCAACGGGCGTCTGGCGTCCCTTGAAGCCTTGCAACAAGCCGCGCTGGACCCGGACATCGGCACGGCCGAGTGGCTGCGCGACCAACACCTGGCCGAGCGCCCGCGCCTGGCTGAAGGTTTGAAGGTCGACGCCGGTTGGGAGCTGGCCGTGGAAACCGTGTTGGGCGCCGATCTGCAAGCCGTGTTGGTGGACGATTTTGGCGGCTTCGATCTCTCCGGCTTTGCCCAGGGCGATCTGCGTTTGCTCAGCCCCGCCGCGGATGGTGCGCGGGTGCCGGGCAGCTTGTTGGATAAGGTCGAAGCCGCGATCGATCTGGCGCCGTGGCTGGGCCAGGTGCGGCCGGTGGAGTCCCTGGAGCAGGCCCTGGCCCAGCGCGGTCAACTGGCGGTCGGCGAAAGCCTGATCAGCCGCGACGGTTACTGGGTCGGCCGGCACTTTTTGCGCGTGCGTCGCGCCAGTGAAGCGCAAAGCGGCGTTCTGGCCCGTGGCCAGGAAATCGTCAATCTGAGCGCCGAGCGCGAAGAGCGCGAAGCCACCCTCGAACGCCTGGAAACCGAACTGCAAACCCTGCGCGCCACTCAGCGTCAGCAAGAGACCGGCCGCGAGCACCTGCGTCGGCTTTTGCAGGATGAGGCGCGCCAGCAAGGCGAACTCAAGGCGCAGCTATCGGCAAGCAAGGCCAAGGTCGAGCAACTGAGCCTGCGTCGCACCCGTCTCGACGAAGAAGTCGCCGAGATGGGCGAGCAACGCGCGCTGGAGCACGAACAAATCGGCGAAGCGCGCCTGCACTTGCAGGAAGCCCTCGACAGCATGGCTCAGGACACCGAGCAACGGGAACTGCTGCTGGCCCAGCGCGACAGCCTGCGCGAACGTCTCGACCGCGTGCGCCAGGAAGCGCGCCAGCACAAAGACCACGCCCATCGGTTGGCGGTGCGCCTGGGCTCGCTCAAGGCCCAGCACGCGTCCACGGCCCAGGCCCTTGAGCGCCTGGAGATGCAATCCGAGCGCCTGACCGAAAAGCGCGAGCAACTGAGCCTGAATCTGGAAGAGGGCGAAGCGCCGCTGGAAGAGTTGCGCCTCAAGCTCGAAGAGTTGCTCGACAAGCGCATGACCGTCGACGAAGAACTCAAGACCGCACAGATCGCCCTGGAAGACGCCGACCGCGAACTGCGCGACGCGGAAAAACGCCGGACCCAGGCCGAGCAGCAGTCCCAGTTGATTCGCGGCCAGCTCGAACAACAGCGCATGGAATGGCAAGCCCTGACCGTGCGCCGCAAAACCTTGCAGGACCAACTGCTCGAAGACGGCTACGACCTGCACGGCGTGCTCAATACCCTGACCGCCCAGGCCAACGAGAAAGACGCCGAAGAAGAACTCGAACGCATTGCCGCGCGGATTCAACGCCTCGGCGCAATCAACCTTGCGGCCATCGACGAATACCAGCAGCAATCCGAACGTAAGCGCTACCTGGACGCTCAGGACGCGGATCTGGTGGAGGCGCTCGACACCCTGGAAAACGTAATTCGCAAGATCGACAAGGAAACCCGCAACCGTTTCAAAGATACCTTTGATCAGATTAATGGCGGTTTACAGGCGTTATTCCCAAAAGTTTTCGGTGGCGGCAGCGCTTACTTGGAACTGACGGGCGAAGATCTACTCGATACAGGGGTGACGATCATGGCGCGCCCGCCGGGTAAGAAGAACAGCACCATTCATTTGCTGTCTGGTGGGGAAAAAGCCCTGACCGCCTTGGCGTTGGTGTTTGCCATCTTCAAGCTGAACCCGGCGCCGTTCTGCATGCTCGATGAAGTGGATGCACCGCTGGATGATGCGAACGTTGGACGCTATGCGCGGTTGGTCAAAGAGATGTCCCAGACCGTGCAGTTCATCTATATCACCCACAACAAGATCGCCATGGAAATGGCTGATCAACTGATGGGGGTGACGATGCACGAGCCGGGATGTTCGCGCTTGGTGGCGGTGGATGTGGAAGAGGCGATGGCGATGGTGGACGCCTGACGGCAAGCTTCAAGCGGTAAGTGAGTCAGCTTGAAGCTTGTCGCTCAGGGCCTGTGGTTCACAGTTGGCGTCTGCTGTAGGAGATTGCCTGCTACGCCTGAAAGCTGGCAATTCGACACATTTCGCGCCAACTGTGTAAAGTTATCTTTGGTCGTGCTAGTTTAATGTCAATTTTTCGTGTGCGTGGGCAAAACGTCAGTCAGAACATAGAGTTGGCGCCACGTTTTAAAGCGGTTTGCACGATGCTAAACCCCTTATTTTTCAGCATTTTTTATTAGAGGCACGGGATTACATGGAAATCGGTCTGCGCGAGTGGCTGATCGTCATCGGCATTATTGTCATTGCCGGTATTCTTTTTGATGGCTGGCGCCGCATGCGCGGTGGCAAGGGCAAGCTCAAATTCCGTCTGGACCGTAACCTGTCCAACCTGCCCGACGACGACGGCAGCGCCGAGCTGCTGGGGCCGCCCCGTGTGCTGGACACCCATAAAGAGCCGCAACTGGACGAGCACGACCTGCCGTCGATGAGCGCGCCGGCGCGTGAAGCCCGCGAGCCATCGTCCAAACGCGGTAAACGCAGTGGCGTAGCGGTTGCCGAACCCCATCAGGGTGACCTTAACCTTGACGTGGATGAAGGCCCGAGTTTCAGCAGCCGTGACGACGATTTCCCCGATGAGAACGCCGCCAAGAACGCGCCGCGCCAATCGGTCAACGATCAGCCGGCCGCCGAAGAAGTGCTGGTGATCAGCGTGATCTGCCGCGACGCCGCCGGTTTCAAAGGCCCGGCGCTGTTGCAGAACATCCTCGAAAGCGGCCTGCGCTTCGGCGAGATGGATATCTTCCACCGCCACGAAAGCATGGCGGGCAACGGCGAAGTGCTGTTCTCCATGGCCAATGCCGTCAAGCCAGGTACTTTCGATCTGGACGATATCGACTTGTTCAGCACGCCTGCGGTGAGCTTCTTCCTCGGTCTGCCAGGCCCGCGCCACCCGAAACAAGCGTTCGATGTGATGGTGGCCGCAGCACGCAAGCTGTCCCAGGAACTCAACGGCGAGCTGAAGGACGACCAACGCAGCGTCCTGACCGCCCAGACCATCGAACACTACCGTCAGCGCATCGTCGAGTTCGAGCGTCGCGCCCTGACACAGAAACGCTGAGGATTGGCCTCAAGCGTTGTCGATAGAATAAGCGCACCACCATTTGAGCAGCTTCGGCTGCTCTTTTGCTTTATGAGAGAACACCCATGACCGCCGCCCATACCCGCATCCTCGAACTGCGCGCTGAACTGGATCAGCACAACTACCGGTATTACGTCCTCGACGAGCCGAGCATCCCGGACGCCGAATACGACCGGCTGTTCCACGAGCTCAAGGCACTTGAAGACGAGCACCCGGAGCTGGTCACGCGGGATTCACCGACGCAGCGCGTCGGCGGGGCTGCGCTGTCGGCGTTCACTCAGGTCAAGCATGAGATTCCGATGCTCAGCCTGGGCAACGCCTTCGATGAAGCCAGCATGCTTGAGTTCGATCGTCGCGTTACTGAAGGTCTCGATCTGCCGGTGGGCGATCTGTTTGGCGGTGGCGCGGCGGTGGAGTACAGCTGCGAGCCGAAACTCGATGGCCTGGCGGTCAGCCTGTTGTATCAAGACGGCGAGCTGGTGCGCGGTGCCACCCGGGGCGACGGCACCACCGGCGAAGACATCAGCGTCAACGTGCGCACCGTGCGCAATATCCCCCTGAAGCTGCATGGCAGCGGCTGGCCGGCGACCCTGGAAGTGCGCGGCGAGGTGTTTATGTCCAAGGCCGGTTTCGAGCGGCTTAACGCTTCGCAACTGGAAGTGGGCGGCAAGACCTTTGCCAACCCGCGCAATGCCGCTGCCGGTAGCCTGCGCCAGTTGGATTCGAAAATCACCGCCAGCCGCCCGCTGGAGTTCTGTTGCTACGGGATCGGTCAGGTCACGGCGGATATCAGCGACACCCATATCGGCAACCTCAAGCAGTTGCAGAAGTGGGGGCTGCCGATCAGTCACGATCTGAAGCTGGCCAAGGGGATTCAGGAGTGCCTCGATTACTACCGTGACATCGGCGAGCGACGTAACAGCCTGCCGTATGAAATCGACGGTGTGGTGTTCAAGGTCAACAGCCTTGCCTCCCAGCGCGAACTGGGCTTTCGCGCCCGTGAGCCGCGCTGGGCCATCGCCCACAAGTTTCCGGCCATGGAAGAACTCACCGAACTGCTCGACGTGGAATTCCAAGTCGGCCGTACCGGCGCCGTGACGCCGGTGGCCCGCCTGAAACCGGTCAAGGTCGCGGGTGTGACCGTGTCCAACGCCACCTTGCACAACATGGACGAAGTGGCGCGCCTGGGCCTGATGATCGGCGACACCGTGATCATCCGCCGTGCCGGTGATGTGATCCCTCAGGTGGTCTCAGTGGTCACCGATCGCCGCCCGGAACATGCGCGTGCGGTGCAGATCCCTGAAAGCTGCCCGGTGTGCGGTTCCCATGTGGAACGCACGCAACTGGTCAAGCGCAGCAAGGGCAAGGAAACCGTCAGCGAAGGCGCGGTGTACCGTTGCGTCGGGCGCCTGGCCTGTGGCGCGCAGCTCAAGCAAGCGATCATCCACTTTGTGTCCCGCCGCGCCATGGACATCGACGGCTTGGGCGACAAAACCATCGAGCAATTGGTGGATGAACATCTCATCGCGTCACCGGCCGACCTGTACAAGCTCACGTACGAGCAGATCATCGACCTGGAAGGCTTTGCCGATATCTCCAGCAAAAAGCTGATCACCGCCATCGAAAACAGCAAATCGCCGACCCTCGCACGCTTTATCTACGCCCTGGGCATTCCCGATGTGGGTGAGGAGACCGCCAAGGTGTTGGCGCGCTCGCTGGCGTCCCTTGCGCGCGTGCAGCAGGCGTTGCCGGAGGTACTGACGTACTTGCCGGACGTGGGTCTGGAAGTGGCGCACGAGATCCACAGTTTCTTTGAGGACAGCCATAACCAGCAGGTGATCGGTGCGTTGCTTTCTCCGGACGAATGCGGCCTGCAATTGCAGGATCAGGGCGACCTGAGCGCGGAATTTGCCGCCAGCGCGACGTTGGGCGGGCTGCTCGACAAGCTCAATATCCCCAGCGTCGGCCCTGGCGCCGCGCAGAAACTGGCGGACAAGTTCGGCAGCCTTGACGGCGTAATCCAGGCCGACTGGCTGGACATGCGCCAGGCACTGCCTGAAAAGCAGGCCAAGGCCGTGCGCGACTTCTTCGATAATCCGCAGAACGCCCGCCGTGCCCAGGCCATCGAGCAGCAGCTCAAGGATTTCGGCATGCACTGGCACAGCGCGAAGAAGGTCGTCGAAGGCTTGCCGGAAGCCGGCCACACCTGGGTACTGACCGGTTCGTTGGAGCTGATGAGCCGCGATGTGGCCAAGGACAAACTGGAAAGCCTGGGCGCCAAGGTCGCCGGTTCCGTCTCGGCCAAGACCCACTGTGTGGTGGCGGGCCCTGGGGCTGGTTCAAAGCTGGCCAAGGCCACCGAGCTGGGCCTGAAGGTGCTGGATGAAGAGGCGTTTGTTGCCTTTCTTGCCCAGCATAACGTGACCGTCTGATGGCGTGTGCCGGGCGCTGGCTTGCCGCGCGTCGGGCGGCGCTGCAACCCTACAGCAGCGAAGTGGAACGATCCTGAGCCCTGAATGATCTAGTCTGGGTCACCTAGGGAGAGATCGCCATGTTCCGCTATTTCGAGCAACTCAGTTCGCGCATCGCCGCACCGTTCATGGCCGACACTTCGCGTAACAGCAAAGTCTGGCAATGCCGCTGCGGCCAGCCGCTGTTCTTTCGCAATAGTCAGTGCCTGGCTTGCTCGGCGCTGTTGGGGTACCAGCCGCAGCAGAGCCGCTTGGCGTCCCTTCGGCCCGGACCCGTTGCCGGAACGTGGCTGCAGGACGGCAATCTCGACGCCGGGGCCTTCCGCCGTTGCGCCAACCTCGACACCCCGGCGGCCTGCAACTGGCTGATCCCGGCTCACAGCACCGCGCCGCTGTGTGTGGCTTGCAGCCTCAATCGCACCATTCCCGACCTGTCCATCGTGGACAACCACGAACGCTGGCGCAAAGTGGAAACCGCCAAGCGCCGCCTGGTGGCGCAATTGATCAGCCTGGGCCTGCAGGTGGTGCCCAAGAGCGTCGACGAAGAGACCGGCCTGGCCTTCGACTTTATCGGTGTCGACCTGGAGGGCAACGCGCCCACCACCGGGCATGCCAACGGCCTGATCACCCTCGACATCAAGGAAGCCGACGACGCTCACCGCGAAAAAGTCCGCGTGCAGATGCACGAGCCTTACCGCACCTTGCTCGGCCATTTTCGCCATGAAGTCGGCCACTACTATTGGGATCGCCTGATCGCCGGCAGCCACTGGATCGAACCGTTTCGCCAACTGTTCGGTGACGAACGCGCCAGTTACGCCGAGGCCCTCGACCGGCATTATCAGCACGGCCCGCGACCGGACTGGCAGGAAGCCTGCGTCAGCGCTTACGCCACCATGCACCCCTGGGAAGACTGGGCGGAAACCTGGGCGCATTACCTGCACATGATGGACGCCGTGGATACCGCCCTAGGCTTCGGCATGAGCGCGCGGGAGATGGACCTGGATTACCAACCATTCCCCCTTGCCACCCTCTACGATCCCGCGCACCCCGGCGGTCCGGCGTTTCTGGCGTTCGTCAATGCGTGGATCGAACTGGCCGGCATGCTCAACGAACTGTCGCGCAGCATGGGCCAACCGGATTTCTACCCCTTCGTACTGCCACCGGCGGTGATCGCCAAACTGCACTTTATCCATCTGGTGATCCAGGAAGAGGGCGGCCGTGCGGACGAGGTGCTGCAAGCACAATGATCAACCCATGTGGGAAGGGCATGCTGAGGGCCATGGCAAGTGCTTGAACCTCTTCATATTTTTAATCCGTCACCAACGGTTGTAACTTCCGATGAGATCGGTACAATGGCGCGGCTTGCCGAGAGGCCAGCGTCGTTATGGTGACCCCATCGGTCCCCCCGCAACGATTACCCGTTAACCTGGTCAGGCCCGGAAGGGAGCAGCCACAGCGGGAACATTGTGTGCCGGGGTGTGGCTGGTGGGGTTGCCTCCATAGCGCTCTTCTTTAGTTGTTCATCCCAATATCCAAAAAAACTGTTTGCGAACCATCTGCCCTTGAGCAGTCCATGGTGGCATTGTCGCGACGGCCAAAAACTCACGCCAGCTCGGCAGTTTATCGGTGGCATACTTCACTGCCTGGCAACCGGAGGCAGCGCAAGTGGAAAAAGTTGACGACCTCACACGAGAAAAACTGCGGGAATGGCAGATGCGGCGCTTGGAGATCAAGGACCGTATCCAGGCACACCCGGAGCAGACCCTGGCGTTGTCGAAGGTGTTGGACCTTATGGACGAGGAGCACGCCGAGATTATGAGCGGTGCGCAGTTTGTCCGTACTGCCGAGCCGAGCCCTGGGCCGAGCGTCGATCAGCCTCCACCGGTCACCGCTACCTACCAATTGCACTTGGACGTGTCCGCCCACAGCGCCGAAGACCTGCGGCGTTTGCTCGATATGGCCGTTCATGAACTGCAACGGCAGATTGAACTGGCCAGCGCCCCGGCCTCCACCGGGCCACGGCGTTACCCCGGTGGCATGGCGGGTTCTCTGGGTGGCTATCAATTCGAGGTGGGCGTCGGTCAGGATGCCTGACAGGCTTAGCCGCTGAATCCATTTGACTGACCTCATTCGGCCCCTGGCCGCGAGGATGTATGCAACCGGAACACTTCGATTTATCCAGCCCCGTTTTCCTGCCGGTTACCGACGACACCTGCAGCGCCTTGCTCGGTGCCGACGGTGCCACGCACCTGGACACCATGACAGACCCGGAGCTGGCGGCGGTGCTGGTCATTCAGAATCTGGCGCAGGCCGCGCCAGCCGACCTCAACGGTGCCGCCGCCGAGCGTGTGCTGGGCAAGTTGATCGGTTGGGCGCTGAACACGCCGACGTCCGGCACGGCGGCGTTGCTGTCCGAAGCGCGGCGGTTGTTCGATCCGCGCAAGCTGTACTTCGGCATCAATGCGCTCAAAAACCTCAACCTGCGCCTGTTACTGGCCGAAGAGGTCGCGGCGCGTGATTATCTGCTGCCCGACGGCCAGTGGGATGTGACCTACAAAGTCCGCCAGCGGCGCAGCAACGATCCCTTCAGCCAGCAGATGATCACTCCCCGGCACCGCGAGCGTTGGCTCAGCCCGGCGCAGGACAAGCTGGTGCGCACCTTTCGCGCCAATCTCAATGAAGACCTGCACGTGCAAGGCTATGCCGGTATCGGCAAGAGCCACTTGCTGGGCGCGTTGCTGGAATGTCTGCGCCCGGAAAAAACCCTGATCCTGGCACGCACCGGAGCCAAATTGGCCACGTTGCGCGAGCGCATGGGGCTGACGCGGGACAGCAAGGCCGGTTCGACCTTCGCCGCGTTTGCCAAAGCGCTGTTACAGAACGGGCGGCCAACCGCAGACAAATCATCGGCCAGGTTGCCCAGTAAGCAGGCGGTGGCCCAAGCCCTGGATATCCTGGGTTGGCGCGGCCACGATGGTCAGGCGACGTTGAATGTGTGCCTCAAGGTGCTTGAGAACTACTGCGACTCCAGCCATCACAGCCTCTCGGCCCGGCACTTTCCTCACTTCAAGCACGCCTTGTCCAGCCTGGATGCCCAGGTCTTGCTGGAATACTCAAGCCGCGTGTGGACGTACCTGGAGCGCAACCCGCAGTGGGTCGTCCAGACCGAGTTCGCCACATTGTGGTTGATCAAGCGCGCCAGCCTGGAAGGCTGCGAAGTGCCGCCGCGGTTTACCCATGTGCTGATCGATGAAAGCCAGGACATCCCGGCCTCGTTGCTGCAGATCATCGAGCGCGGCCGTCAGGTGCTGATCACCCTGGGCGACGAATATCAGTTGGCCACCGGCGTGATGGTGCGGCGCAAGCGTGAAGTCCGGCACACCGATATCAGCTATTCGGTGCGTTCCGGCCGCAACGTCGAGCGCCTGGTCAACCCCTTGATCAGCGTACATTCGCAGAAGAGCAAGGTTCCGTTCGAAGGCGCGCGGGACGCCGATGTCGGCATCGAACATTACCCCCAGGGCTTCGTGCCGCCGGAAGGCTGCGTAGTGTTGACCGCGTCCCATTGGGACACGATGAAGTGGGCGATCCAGTTACAGCAGGCCAATTGCCCGTTCACCTTGTTCGACAGCGCGGCGCAGCGCGATTTGGAGCGTTTTATGATCAGCGCCATTGCGTTGTTCAAACCGCAGTTCTACAGCACCGAGCACACCGACAAAGGCCCCCACGCCTATTTCAGCGACCTGGCCGACTGGCAGCAGGTGCGTGAGGCCGGGCAGTTCGACGAAGCGTTCCTGTGGGTCGAGCATGAGCTGGAAAAAGGCTTCAATGTGGCCGATGTCACCCGCCTGAACCGCCTGGCCGGCGAGCCCGACAAACGCTGCCGGCTGATGCTGGCGCAAGAGGCCGGCGGCATGGAGTTCGACTGCGTGTTGCTCACCCCGGAATTGCTGAGCAACGTGAAGTTCAAGGATGCGTATGCCTTCGATCAACGATTGTGCGAGGTGTACATCGCGATTTCACGGGCCAGGCGCCAGCTCTATTTGCCTTACGATGTGGTCGAGTGGATCGATTACCACAAGTATCAGAAGACCCGTGAAATTCATGGTTATTAAGGGATTTAGTTCGGTTGTCTCACAACTTTTGAGCGCCCCTCTGGACAACCTAAAACTG
The DNA here is from genome assembly GCF_016307435.1 of Pseudomonas sp. S4_EA_1b. Taxonomy (NCBI): domain Bacteria; kingdom Pseudomonadati; phylum Pseudomonadota; class Gammaproteobacteria; order Pseudomonadales; family Pseudomonadaceae; genus Pseudomonas; species Pseudomonas sp. S4_EA_1b. The sequence goes on from NZ_JAEILC010000017.1 coordinate 31,225, forward strand.
CCTTGCTAGTTTCCGCCAGCCGCATGTTTCAGAATATGACAACAGTACCGCATTGATATTGAAGTGATATCACTTCTTTAACTAACAAGGATGTCTCTGATGAAAAGCCTGCAAGGGTTGCCCCGTCTGATCAGTGCTTCGGTGGGCGCTCCCGGTAAAGCCCGCAACTTGCCCGCCGATGTGCAGTGCATCCAGTATTTATTCAATCTGATCATTCCCAAAATGGGCTTTCCCCTGCCGGAAAACGGCAAGTGCGACGGCCAGTTGGTGCAGTGCATCAGCCAGTATCAGTTTCGCCACCTCAAGTACGCCCATCCCGACGGCGTGATCGACCCCACCGGTCGTACGTTCAACAGTCTGATCGAAGAGGCCGTCAAGGTGCCGGTCAAGGCCTCTCCGACGCTGCGCATTCCAACCTTCCTGAATGCCTTCGGCAATAACCACGGCGATGCAGTGCAGGCTACGGTGAATGTGTACTTGGACCGCATGCGCGCGATGATCGAAGCGGAGCGCCGCAACCGGCAACTGATGTTGCAGCCCACCTGCGACGGTGGCATGACCCTCTCCGACACTGATTTCCAGAACGCCGCCACCCAGTTGGGCAACGGCATTTCGGTCAATATCATCAAGGCCTTCGCCACCGTGGAATCCGGCGGGCGTTCGGGGTTCGGGCCGGCCAAGTTGCCGGTGATCGCTTTCGAAGGGCACCTGTTTCGCAAGTACACCAAGCGCATCTACGACCAGGCCCACCCGCTGCTGTCTTACCCCTACGTGAAAAAGGCCGGGCCGCAGTGGCAGACCAACAACAAGGACCAGATCAAAGCCTGGGAAACCATGGCTACTGCGTTTGCCTTGGATCAGGAAGCGGCCTTGATGTCGGCGTCCTGGGGCATGTTCCAGATCATGGGCTTCAACTTCGAATCGTGCGGTTACAAGACCGTGTTTGAATTCGCGGCCGCCTTGAAAGTGAATGCTGGCAACCAGCTCAAAGCCTTCCTGGGTTTCTGCAGCAAGAGCCCAGCGTTGATGAAAGCCATGAAGGCCAAGGATTTCACCGGCATGGCGCGTAATTACAACGGTGAGGACTACGGCAACTACGACGTCCTGATGAAGAAAGCCTACGAAAAACTTGAAGGGAAAAAATAGGATGACGCGTTTTCTGACGATGGGTGTGTTGTCGTTGTGCTTTGCAGTGCCGGCATTGGCCGCCAGCAGCGCTTTGCATTCGGGCAAGTATGAAGGCCTGATGCTGGCGGTCACGCCGCAGCAGCAGGTCGAAGGCTACTACGCCGAAGAAATGGGCGAGGGCGTCACCCGCGGCTGCACGTTTTACCTGCAGGGTAAACCGGGCGCGCTGACCACTTGGGGCCAGGAAGCTTATCCCGGCAGCATCGCAGCGTCTGGCGATGGCGTGACCCTGACCGTAGAACAAGGCCGCCAGCACCCCGGTTGCCTGAACGTGTTGATGCCGGAAATCGCCACCGGCCTGGACCTGAGCCAGACCGCCAGCAAAAACTGGATCGGCCTGGTCACGGTGTCCGCCGACAAGGCTTACTTGCAGAAAACCCCGGGTGCCAAGGTCGCTAAGCGCCCGTATATCGTCAAGCGTGACGTGGTCGGTGTGCTGGCGTACAAGGACGGCTGGGCCCAGGTCGAGTTCGTCAACGCCGAAGGCCGCTCGTTCATTGGTTGGATCAGCCAGGACCAGTACAGCCGTCTGGCTGCGCCCACCGCGCAAAACTGAGCCACAAAAAAGGGCCGGTGTCAAGCGCTTAGTGAAACCGACCGGATGGCTGGAAGTCTATATGGGACGCGGGGTTAGCTCTACTCTGGGCCGCTTTGCGGGGCTGCGGCGTTGTGGGCTAGGAGCCACATGAGAGCGTCGCGGTAGAAAGCCGGAGCGTGCTGCATCGGGGGGTGATTGCCAGCAGATGACGGACTCGTTTTTCATCATAGTCCAATCGGCCGCAGCTCTCCATAACGACGAACGCGCAGCCTTGGGCTGCGCGTTCGAGGGATGGCCGACAAGGGGAAGCGGCATCATCAGCTTGGCTTCGGAGGCGCGGCCTTGGCCGCGCCTCCCTTCCTGAATCCCCGATCCCCAGCCATGAACGCCTCCAGCATGTGCGGGATCAGCGTCACGGCATCGACCGCCTCGCCATACGCCTGCGCGTGCAGCGCGGCGTAGTGGTCGAGGTCGGCTTTCAGGCTGGCCGGGCAGGCAAAGGTCAGCTTCGTGGATTCCGTTTTCGGTAGCGGCCCGAGCCGCAGCTTGCGCGTCGTCATCGTGAAGTCCCCTTGTTGAAGAACAACGGCTGGTAGGGCCGCAGCACCAAGTCGCGGTTGGCGATGATGCGAACCGGCAGGCCCGGCCGCTCGGTCAGCGTCGGCTGGATGTTCATGTTGCGCCGAGTCATCTCCTGGCCGACCTGATTGATGCTGTCCTGCGCGCTGTCGCGCCCGGCGATGATGATGCGGTCGCCATCCTGGCGGTTCTCGGGCGCGGCCAACTCGGCGCCGACGCCCAGCAGCGTGGTCAACGCCGCGCCGGCGAAGATACGGCCCCAGTGGTAGTCCACGTCGTCTTCCAGTCCGGCATAGCCCGCCGGGTCGGTGCCGACTAGGTTGTCCAGTGTCAGCGAAGACGTGTCCGGCAGGATGATCCGGTTCCACACCACCTGCACGCGGCTTTGTCCGTAGCTGACCTGGCTGTTGTAGCGGCCCAGGATGCGCGAACCCTGCGGGATCAGCAGAAAGCGCCCGGTGGCCGTGTCATAGACCGGCTCCGTCACCGTGGCGATCACATCGCCCGGCAAATCCGACTTGATGCCCGTCACCAGCGCCCCGGCGATGACCGCCCCGGCCATCACCTGATACGGCGAAGCCGGCAGGGTCAGGTTGCCGGAATTACGGGTTTCCGTGGTTCCGGCTTTCTGGAATGCCTCTTTCTGGTCTTGCCGGTTCTGTACCGCCGTCGGGTCGGCAGGCTGCGCCGCCGTCGAGGCCGGCCCGGCCGCCATCGGGTCGAACGCCGCATTGGCGGCGAAGCCCGGCGCGGCGGTAGCCTGCGACTGCGCCACCGGCGCGGCCTTCTGCGTGCCAGAGCGGAAGAACACCGATGAACCCGCGGCCGCTTCGGCTTCCTTGCGCAGCGCATCGTTCGGGTCGTTTCCAGGGGCCGCATAGGCGGCCGTCACTGGCTGCTGCGACTTGACGATGGCCGGGCCAAGATCGCCCGGCAGCGGCGGCCCCAGTTCGGGCACCGTGGGCGGCAAGGCCGGCGGCAGCTTGGAGTAGTCCGCCGGCAGCGCATCCAGCCCTTCGGACTTGGAGACGCGATCGACGTTGTAAAGCTCGGTCTGCTCACCAGCACCACGCCGCTGCGGTTGCAGCGACCACATCAGCGCGCCGAGCACGGCGACTGACAGGCCGCCGGCGAGGATGGCCAGCGTGCGCCGGTTCAGGCGCGTGACCGGGCGCGGCTGGGCGCGCAGCGCCATCGCCTCGGGCGCGATCTTGCCCGCAGCCTGCGGCGCGGCGAGGTCGGGAGTGTCGTCCTGGCTCATGGTCAGTTCCTCCGCGCAACGCCATCGGTGCGCTCGATTCGCACCACGTCGCCGCCATCGCCACCCAGGCGCAGTTCGGCCGCACCAAAGAGGCGATCCACGATGTAGTACGGCGAACGGAAACGATAGTTGACGAGCTGGCCGTCACCCTGCGCGCCGATGACGAACAGCGGCGGCAGTTCGCCTTGGGCGATACCCGGCGGGAACTGGATATAGACCTTCTCGCCATCATCGAAGGCCCGTTGCGGCTTCCACGGCGGATTGCTGCCGCTGATCGCGTAGCGGAAGCGGATCTTCTCCAACGCCAAGCCGGTATCGACCGGCGCGGCTGTCTGTGCGGCCTGCGACTGGCGCTGCAAGGCCAGCATCCGGTCTTTGGGGTAGTCCCAGGAAACCGACGCCATCCATGCCTTTTCCGTCGAGGTCAGTTCCAGCAGGTACGTCCGCCGGCTGGTGGTGATGACCAGATTGGTTTTCAAGCCCGAGCGAGTGGGCTTGACCAGCACATTGACGCGCAGCGCCTCACCGCTGCCGCTGGACGTGTCGCCCACGATCCAGCGCACCGTGTCGCCGGCAGCGACGGTGACAAGCTCCTCGCCGGGCTGGAGCGAAACCACGGTGACGCGCCCCGGCGCGGCATAGACTTGATACAACGCGCCGTCGCTGTACGGCCACACTTGGATCGCATTGACGTAGCCCTCGCGGGTCGGCGCGATGCGTGCCTCGGCATTGGCGCGCGAGACGCGCACTTTCTCGTCGGCCGGCTCTGGCACGGGCGCTGCCTCGTCCACGTCCGGTAGCGGCTTCAATTGCGCCGGCAGCGCCAGCGGCTCGGGCATGGCGACGACTTCCACCGGCTTGGGCGGTTCGGGCAGGGGCTGCGCCCGCACCGGCTCATCGAGCGAGATGGTCGGTGGCGGCTTGCCCTGCGAGGCGCAACCCGACAGGGCCGCGAACATCAGCACGAAAGCGTAAAAGCGGAAAGGCAGGTTCATGGCTTGGCTCCTTCGGAAGAATCCAGTTCGCGGCTCCACGACAGGCCGTTGACGTAGATCCCCAGCGGGTTCTTGCGCAGGCGTTGCTCCGTGCGCGGGGTTTGCAGGACGGTCGAAAGCACGGCGTTCCAGCGTTCGGTGCCAGCGGGTGCGCCGTTGACGAACCGCTGTTCCGTCCAGCGGACGTTGAACGAGGCATCGCTGGCACGCGTGACGCTGGTGATCTGCACCGTCACCGACTCGCGGCCGACGCGGGCGAACGGATCGTTCTTGCTCGCGTAGTCGTTGAGCACCGCCGCGCCCTTGTCGGTGGTGTAGTCGTAGGCATCGAGCCAGTTCTGCCGCACCACGATGGGGTCGATGGACAGCGAGCGCACCAGCGTCACAAAGCGCGCAAGGTGATGCGCAATCTGCGCATCGGCGGGCCGGTACGGCGTGGCGGCCTCGCCCACGGTACGCACCTGGCCGGATTGATCGACTTCGATGACGTAGGGGGTCACGATGGACTGCGCCGAACGCCACACCAGGCCACCGGCCATCAGCAAGGCGAGCACCAGGCAGCCGAAGGCCATCAGCCGCCAGTTCTTCGCCTGCACGCGGGCCGAGCCGATACGCTCGTCCCACACCTGGGCGGCGGCTTGATACGGAGTGGCAGGCTGCGGCGTATCGGCATAGCGCACCTGCGGTCGTTTGAATCGCATGGTCAGTTCTCCTTGTGAATCGCTTCAGTCGTCGGAGCCGCGCAGGCTCGGGCCTTGCCCGGAGCCGCCGCCATCGCCACCGCGCAACGTGTGTGCGGCAGTGGTCGCGGCATGGGTGATCTGCTGGCGGCGGTGCATCCGCTTGGCCCATGCGGGCTGCTCTTGCTTCTGCGAGCTGGCGGCGCCGTCGGCGGCTTCGCCTGCGGCCGCCTGGCCGGAGCCAGCCGCACCGGGCGCAGCGCCGCCACCTGCCTCTGTGCCGTTCCATCCAGCGCGGAAAGAGCTGGCCATCTTCTGCGCTGCGCCGGACGCCCCGGATGCGGCGCTGCGCCCGGCAGACTGCGCGCCGGTCTTGGCGACATTGCCCAAGCCGGCCATCGCGCCCTTGGCCCCTCCGCCCGCAGCGGCGGAACCGGCCTGGAACGCCGAGCGTGCGCTACCGGCCGCCGAGGCGGCGGCACGCGCTCCGCTGCCAGCCAGCTTGGCGGCGGCCGGCGCCATCCGCGCCCCGGCCATGACCGCACCGCCCACGCCAGTCGCGGCGGCACCAATGGCCACGCCCGTGCCAACAGCACCGACAGCGGCACCGGCCATCGCGCCCGCGCCAAGCTGCGGCGCACCGGACACGAGGCCGGTGGCGATGCCCGGCCCGAAGATGCCCAGCGCCAGCAGCGCAAGCGAGGCCAGCATCACCACCAGGGCATGGTCGATGGACGGTTCATCCGGCACGGTCTGGAACTCGGCGAACAGGCCCGAGCCAATGCCGACGATGACGGCCAGCACCAAGACCTTGATGCCCGACGACACCACGTTGCCGAGCACCTTTTCGGCGAGAAACGAGGTTTTGTTCCAGAGCGCGAACGGCACCAGCACGAAGCCCGCCAGCGTGGTCAGCTTGAACTCGATCAGCGTGATGAAAAGCTGGATCGCCAGCACGAAGAAACACAGGATGACGGTGAGCCAGGCGAGAAACATCACCACGATGGGGTCGATGTTCACGAAGACTTCGGGGAAGCCCGCCATGTCGCCGATCTGGTCGAGGATCGGCGCGCCGGCGTCGATGCCGGTCTTGGCCAGCCGCCCCGGTTGCAGGAAGTTCTCCATCGTCATGGCCGAGCCGGTGGCCGTCAGGCCCAGCCCGGCGAACGAGCGGAAGACGATGCCGGCCAGCCAGTTGAAGTTGCCGATGATGTAGGCGAAGGCACCGACGTAGAGCACCTTGCGCAGCAGCTTGGCGATCACGTCCTCGCCCTGGCCGGTGGCGTGGCTCATGGCCCAATAAAGGCCGGCGATGGTCATGTCGATGACGATCAGCGTGGCCGTCAGGAACGCCACTTCGCCTTGCAGCAAGCCAAACCCGGAGTCGATGTAGCGCGAAAACGTATCGAGGAAGCGGTCGATGATGGTCACGTCGTTCATGGCGCGTCCCCTCCAATGGGTTCATCGAAACTCGCCGGAATCGGTGGCAGCTCGGCCAGCGTCCGGTATTCATCCGGCCCGGCCTGGCCGGAGAAGAAGCGCCGCCGAAAGGCTTCGGCGGCGGCGCGGCAGTCGTCTTCGCCCACGGCCTGCTGGTCGGCTGCGCACTGCGCCCGCAACGCCTTGAGCCGCACGGGATCGGCGGTCAAGGCGTCGGCCAGGCTCTCGGCCGACTGCTGGCCGCAAGCGGTCAGCAGTACGGCCAGCAGGACGGAAGCGCATCGCATGGCCGCCTCCGTCAGTTGTTGTAGAAATTGACGGACTGCGGCGTGTACGGCGTGCCGCTGCCGAGGAAGCGGCGGCGCACTTCGCGGGCGCGCTCGGTGGCCGCCGCCTGCCGCGCCAGTTCCAGCGAGGCCGAGCGGTCTTGCGTGATCTGGAGCTGCTGGGACTGGATGGACTGCTTGGCCTGCAAGGCAAGAAGCTGGTTGGTCGCCTGCTGCGCCTGCAAGGCACCGGTGGCCGACTGGCTCTGGCTCACGAGGTCGGCCAGCGCGCTTTCGTCTTGGGCCAGGTTCTGCGACACCTGCGCCTGCATCCGCATCGCGGTATGCAAGCCATCGAGCGTGTTCTTCCAGCGTTCGCGGGCGTCCTGCGCCATGCGGTCGCCGCTGATGGTCGCGGCGTACTGCTCCGGGTACAGACGGGCAAACGTGGCATCCATGCTCTGCACGTCGTAGGCCAGTCCCTGTGCCTCGGCGATCAGGCGTTCGGTGGTGGCGAGCGTGGAGCGCAGGCGGTTGACGATGTTGAAATCGAGGCTCGTCAGATTGCGGGCCTGGTTTATCAACATCTGCGCCTCGTTTTGCAGTTGATTGATCTGGTTGTTGATCTGCTCCATCGTGCGAATTGCCGTCAGCGTGTTCTGCACAAGGTTGGCGGGGTCGATGAACGTGAGCGCTGATGCGGGCTGCGCGGTCAGCAGCGTCACCGACAGCACGGCAGTCAGGGATACGGAAAGAGCACGGGTCTTCATGGCGAAACCTCCAGCGGTTGAGAAGCGAGGAAAGAAGCCGCCGCAGGCGAGGACGGCAGCAGGTCGGCGGCCCAGTCGAGGCCGCGATGGCGCAGCCACGCACCGGCGAAGCCGGGAGCGCCGGCCTGCGTCAGCACGCGGTCAATGTCGCGTTGGTCTTGCGGTGTGGATGCGCCCGCGAAGGCGAGCGCGGCCGGCCCCAGGTCGAGGTCGAACAGGCGATTGCCGAGACGCGATTGGTAGTAGTAGTCGCGCTTGGGCTGGGCGGTGGCGACGATCTCGATTTGCCGGCTGTTGAGGCCGAAGCCCTCGTAGATCGTGCGAATCTGCGGTTCGGTCGCCTGCGGGTTGGGTAAGAAAATCCGACTCGGGCAGCTCTCGATGATTGCGGGCGCAATGCTCGAATCCTTGATGTCCGCCAGACTCTGCGTGGCGAAGATCACGGACACGTTTTTCTTGCGTAGCGTCTTCAACCATTGGCGAATGCGCGCGGCGAAAGACGGCTCATCGAGGAACAGCCACGCCTCATCCAGAATCAGCAGCGTCGGCGCACCGTCGAAACGCTCATCGAAGCGGGCGAACAGGTAGCGCAGCACCGCCTGCACGGCGGCGGGGCTGTGCATCAGTTCTTCCATCTCGAAGCCCTGCACGTCACCGAAGCCGAGACGATCGGTGTCCGCGTCCAGCAGCTTGCCGTGCGCGCCACCGAGCACATAGGGCGCGAGTGCCTGCCGTAGCGCGTTCGATTGCAGCAGCACCGAGAACCCGGTCAACGTGCGCTGCTCAACGGGCGCCCCGGCCAAGCTGCCCAGCGCCGACCAGATGACCGCCTTCTCGTCCGGGCCGACCGTCACGCCCTCATGCAGCAGGCGGCCTTCCACCCATTCCCCCGCCCAGGAGCGATAGCTTTCCCGGTCGATACGCGCGAGTGGCTGGAAGGCAATGCCGCCATCGGCACCCAGGTCGTAGTGCTCGCCGCCCAGGCCCAGGATGGTGGCGCGCATCGAGCGGCCCATGTCGAAGGCGAAGATCCGCGAGCCGAAGTAGCGGCGGAACTGCATCGCCAGGATGGCGAGCAAGACCGACTTGCCCATGCCGGTCGGGCCGGCGACCAGGGTATGCCCCACGTCGCCGATATGCGTCACCAGCCGGAACGGCGTCGCGCCATCGGTGCGGGTGACGATCAGCGGCGGGCTGTCGAGGTGGTCGTTCTTCTCCGGCCCGGCCCACACCGCCGACAGCGGCATCATGTGCGCCAGGTTCAGCGTCGAGACGATGGGCTGGCGGACATTCGCGTAGGCATTGCCGGGGATGGACGACAGCCACGCATCCACGGCGTTGAGAGTTTCGGGGATGGTCACGAAACCCCGGCCCTGGATGACGCGCTCCACCATGCGCAGTTTTTCGTCGGCCGCGGCTGGATCGGCATCGAGCACCGTCACCGTGGCAGTGAAGTGACCGAAGGCGACCTGATCGCCACCCAGCTCCTGCATCGCGGCATCCGCGTCGGCCGCCTTGTTGCTCGCGTCGGTATCGACCAGCGGGCTTTCCTGCTGGAAGATGGTTTCGCGCAGCAGCGCCACCACGTTCTTGCGCTTGGCGAACCACTGGCGGCGCAGGCGGCCGAGTTCCTTTTCCGCCTCGGCTTTGTCCAGGCAGAGAAAGCGCGTGCTCCAGCGGTAGGCGAAGCCCAGGCGGTTGAGATCGTCCAGCAGGCCCGGCCAGGTCGAAGTCGGAAAGCCGCGCACCGACACCACGCGCAGGTGCTGGTCACCCAGCGTCGGCGCCAGGCCGCCGACCAGCGCGGAGTCGGCCAGCAGTGCGTCGATATGGAACGGCACTTCGGGGACGCCCACGCGGTAGCGCCGCGTGGACACCGTGGCGTGCAGGTAGGTCAGCGTCTCGGCGTCATCGAGCCAGGCGATTTCCGGCATCACGCCGTCGAGCAGGTCGAACACGCGATCGGTTTCCGCCACGAAGGCATCGAGGCGGCCACCCCAATCCACGCCATCGCCGGGTGAGTTCTCGTAGAGCAGCTTCGCGGCGCGGGCGCGGGATTCCTCCGGCGGCAGGAAAGCCACCGTCAAGTGATAGGCACTCTCGAAGTGATGGCCCGATTCCTCAAACGCGGCGCGGCGTTCCTCGTCCACGAGCCAGGACAGCGGTTCGGGAAAGTCGGAGTGCGGGTAGTCCGCCGCCGGTCGGCGCTCGGCCTCAATGAACAGCGCCCAGCCCGAACCTAGCCGGCGCAGCGCGTTGTTGAGCCGCGCTGATGTGGCGATCAGTTCGCCTTGCGTGGCACTGTCCAGATCAGGCCCGCGAAAGCGCGCCGTGCGCTGGAAACTGCCGTCCTTGTTCAAGACGACGCCCGGCGCGATCAGCCCGGCCCACGGAAGCCAGTCGGCTAGCAAGGCCGGGCGCTGGCGGTATTCGGCAAGGTTCAGCATGGCGGCGTCCCCTATACGTCCAGCAGCGGTTTGTGCTTGATGTGCCGGGCGAAGACCTGCATGAACTGCGGATCGACGCGGGCACCCCACACCGCCAGCGAATGGCCGACGATCCAGAGCACCGCACCGGGAATCCACAGTTGCAGGCCCAGCCCGACGGCGGCGGCCAGCGTGCCGTTGGCGATCGCCACGGTGCGCGGCGCGCCGCCGAGCAGGATCGGTTCGGTGAGCGAGCGATGCAGCGGGATCTCGAAGCCGGACGCGAAGCCCGGCGCTCCTTCGTTGGCGGTGCTCATACGACGGCCCCGCCGGAGAAGCTGAAGAACGACAGGAAGAAGCTCGAAGCTGCGAACGCGATGGACAGGCCGAAGACGATCTGGATCAGCTTCCGGAAGCCGCCGCTGGTATCGCCGAAGGCCAGCGCCAGGCCGGTGGAAATGATGATGATGACCGCGACGATGCGCGCCACCGGCCCCTGGATGGATTCGAGGATCGAGGTCAGCGGCCCTTCCCAGGGCATCGAGGAACCGGAGGCTTTCGCCGTGCCGGCCGTCATCAGCATGATGGCGGCCAGCAGCAGGCCGTGCTGCGCCGGCGCGGCCAGGCGCAGCAGGCGCGCGCAGGCCGAAGCCGGATTTACGGAAATGCGGAAAGCATGAATGTGCATCTGCGTCATGGCAGTTCTCCAGAGGGTTCAGGGGACGGGGAAGGAACTGGCGGCAGCTCGGGAAACGGCGTTTCCAGCGCATCCGCCAGGCGATAGCCCACGCCGTCGAAGCCGACGACGCGGGCGATGGTTTCGACGTGGCGCTTGCGGCCACGCCCGGCGATGTGGATGACGACGTTGATGGCCTCGGCGATCAACGCGCGCGGCGGATTCACCGCTACTTCAAGAATCAGTTGCTCCAGGCGAAGCAGTGCGCCCAGCGCGGAACCCGCATGGATAGTGGCGATGCCACCCGGATGGCCTGTGCCCCACACCTTCACCAAGTCCAGGGCTTCGCCGCCGCGCACCTCGCCGACGATCACGCGATCAGGGCGCAGGCGCATCGTGGCGCGCACCAGCTCCTGCATCGACACGACGCCTGCGCGCGTGCGCAGCGGCACATGGTCGCGGGCGGCGCATTGCAGCTCGATGGTGTCTTCGAGCACCAGCACGCGATCGCCCGTGGCAGCGATTTCCGCGAGCAAGGCATTGGCGAGCGTGGTCTTGCCGGTACTGGTGCCGCCGGCGATCAGGATGTTCTGCCGCTCGCGCACGGCGCGGCGCAGGAAGTCCGCCTGACCGGCAGTCAGAATGCCGTCGGCCACATAGCGATCCAGGCCGATGATGCTCACGGCCCGCTTGCGCAGCGCGAAGGCTGGCCCCGGCGCGGCCGGCGGCAAGATGCCCTCGAAACGCTCGCCCGTCTCGGGCAATTCGGCGGTCAAGAGCGGTTGGCCGCGATGGACTTCCGCGCCGACGTGCGCGGCAACAAGGCGGATGATGCGTTCGCCGTCGGCTTCGGGCAGCTCGACGCCCAGCGGTGCGCGGCCCGACGACAGCCGATCCACCCACAGGGTGCGATCAGGGTTGAGCATGATTTCCACCACGTCCGGGTCTTCGAGCGCGGCGGCGATCAGCGGCCCCATTGCCGTGCGCAGCATCTGGATGCGGCGATCCTGTGAAGTGGTGGCCGACGAGCGTGGTTCGGGTGGGATCTGTGGAACGGCGCTCATGAGGCACGCTCCGCAGCACGTTCATGGGCTTCGGCCAGCGCCGCCGCGTCATCCATGCGCGCGGTGTCCGGGTGCAGTTCTTCCACCACGTCGCGCACCAGACTGCGGCCGCGCAGCAGGTGCCTGCCGAGCTGTTCGATGAACTGCTCGAAACGCGCCTTGCCCTGGGCACGGGCCGCGTCCTGATGCGCCTCGGGCACCGGCGTGCTGACGGTCAGGAAGTAGCGGATGAACAGCGCCAGCGTTTCGATCTGGATGTTCTGGTCGCGCTCCAGTCGTTCGGCCTGCCGCGACAGGCGATCCAGTCGCTTGGCGATGGCGGCCTCGCGCCGGTCTCCGGCATCGGGCGACAGCCAGGACGCCAGCGCCGCCGCGACAATGCTGGATTTCGAGACACCTTTCTTGGCAGCCAGTTTTTCCAGCCGCTTGGCATGCTCGTGTTGGATGAACAGGTTGAGGCGGTATTGGCTCATAAGTCGATTCCGTCGTTGGGGTCGAGAGAGGCCAGCCGCGCCGTGCGCTGCATGGCCGGGTCAAGCTGGCCTGGGAGCGGCAGCGGCAGGTCGTCGTCGTCATCGAGCAGCGCCAGGTCATCTGGCGCATCCAGTTCGGGGTCGTAAGCGACGGATTCGGAGAGTTCGGGTTGGCGGCGCGGGCCGCCGTCATCGGTGCCACCCAGGTCATCGGCGCATGCCGTGGCTGATGTGGCGGGCACGACGGGGATCGCCAGGCCACTCCAATCGTCGGCGCGGGCCGGTGGCACGTCGGCGTACTGTCCGGCCGCCAGCGCGGGCGGTGGCAGCACGCGTTGCTTGAAATTGGCGTCGGCGTAGTAGCGCAGCTTCTTCGCCTTGATCGGCGCGACGCTGGACACCATCACCACGGATTCATCGGGCGGAAGCTGCATCACCTCGCCAGGGGTGAGCAGCGGCCGGGCGGTTTCCTGCCGCGACACCATGAGATGCCCGAGCCACGGCGCGAGTCGGTGGCCGGCGTAGTTGCGCTGCGCGCGCAGTTCGGTCGCGGTGCCCAGCGTTTCCGAAATGCGTTTGGCCGTGCGTTCGTCGTTGGTGGCGAACGTCACCCGGACATGGCAGTTGTCCAGAATCGAATGGTTCTGGCCGTAGGCTTTGTCGATCTGGTTGAGCGACTGCGCGATGAGGAAACTGCGGATGCCGTAGCCGGCCATGAAGGCCAGCGCCGTCTCGAAGAAGTCGAGCCGGCCCAGCGCCGGGAACTCATCGAGCATCAGTAGCAGCTTGTGGCGGCGTTCGATGCCGTCGCTGCCATCGAGCGATTCGGTGAGGCGTCGCCCAATCTGGTTCAAGATGAGCCGGATCAACGGCTTGGTACGGCTGATGTCCGAAGGTGGCACCACCAGGTACAACGACACCGGATGTTCGGACGCAATCAGGTCGGCGATGCGCCAGTCGCAGCGTGATGTGACCTCGGCTACCGTGGGGTCGCGGTACAAGCCCAAGAAGCTCATCGCGGTGGAGAGCACGCCCGACCGCTCGTTGTCCGACTTGTTGAGCACTTCACGCGCGGCGGACGCGACAACCGGGTGCGGTGCATCGCCCAGGTGCTTCGTCGTCATCATCCGGTGCAGCGTCAGCTCGAACGGGCACGCCGGATCGGAGAGGAAGTTGGCGACGCCGCGCAGCGTCTTGTCTTCGCCCGCATAGAGCACATGCAGGATGGCGCCGACCAGCAGCGCATGGCTGGTCTTCTCCCAGTGATTGCGCTTCTCCAACGCACCTTCGGGGTCAACGAGAATGTCCGCGATGTTCTGCACGTCGCGCACTTCATGCGCGCCGCGCCGCACTTCCAGCAGCGGGTTGTACGCGGCCGAACTAGCATCGGTGGGGTTGAACAGCAGGCAATGCGAGAAACGCGAGCGCCAGCCAGCGGTGATCTGCCAGTTCTCGCCCTTGATGTCGTGGATCACTGCCGATGCAGGCCATGACAGCAAGGTCGGCACCACCAGGCCCACGCCTTTTCCCGAGCGCGTGGGCGCGAACGTCAGGACGTGTTCCGGGCCTTCATGGCGCAGGTACTGTCCGTCATGCAGACCGAGAAAGACGCCGGCAGACTGCACCAGCCCGGCCTTGCGAATGTCGGCGGTATTGGCCCAACGTGCCGAGCCATAGGTCGTGACCAGGCGCGATTGCCGCGAACGCCACACCGACATGGCGATGGCGACCACTACGGCGACCAGGCCGCTGCCGCCCGCAATGGCGCCGCCTATGTCGAAGACGTGCGGCGCGTAGGCATCGAAGAAGAACCACCACTCGAACAGCCGCCAGGGGTGATAGACCGGCGTACCGAAGAAGTCGAACCAGGGCGAGCCAAGGCGTAGTTGGTAGGCCAGAGCGGCGGCTGTCCATTGCGTTGCACTCCACACACCGGCGATCACGATGCTGTAAACAACCGCGATCTGCCCGAATAGCACACCCTGAGCTTGCATTGACTGGCCTCCGATTTCCTCTGCGCTGATTCCTCGTTCACACGCAGCACAAGGACGTGCCGCATAGCGCGAGGATCGGTGCCGAGTCGGTGCCGGTCAAAGACCGCTATCGGGAGAAAGCTCTAGAAAAAGGAAAGAATTCGTGCAGCGTCGAGCCAAAGAAAAACGCCGCAAGCGAAGGCGCATTGCGGCGTGTATGGCGAGAAAACGGAATATGTTGTTGAATCGACCGCGATCAGAACTTGGGCGGTTCCTTCGGGGGCGTGTACGGGGTGTTGCCATCGCCGTAGAACCGCTTGCGCGTAGCCTCGGCGACTCGATTGCACAGCACGTCGCCAAGCCTGGCGCGATCAGTCTTGCACTGCTGGCGCAGCTCCTTCAGCAGTGCCGGATCGGCGGCCAGTTCCTCCACGGTCGGCACCTGGGCCTGCTTTGGCGTTTCCGATTGGCCGCAAGCGGTTAATGCCACGGCCAGCAGGAACGGAATGGAGTTTCTCATCATGCGGGTTCCTCCAGGGAGTCGGCATCAAGACCCGGCGTGGGCCTGCTACCTTCGGGTGATTCGATGGCCTGCACACGGTCGATGAAGCGGGCGAGCATTTCCGAAGGCTCGCCTCCCGGACGCAGCAAGTAGGTCGTCAGCAGCGGTGAACGGCCTGTCAGTGGCCGTGCCACTACGCCAGGTTCCTGGCTGGCCAAGATGTGCGCGCAGCCCGTCAGCCCCAGGGCGATGCCTGCGGACACCAGCGCCATCATCAGGTCGCAGGACGCCACCCGTTCGGCCACCAGCGGTTCCATGTCCACACGGCGCAGCACACGATCCACTTGCCGGGCATGGCCCTCGCACGCCTGCGGATCGCACAGCACCAGGGGATAGCGCAGCAGTTCTTCCAAAGGGATGCGCTTGTGGGCCAGCAGGGGATGCCGTGCCGGCACGGCCACCATCAGCGGATCACTCCATACCGGCTCGGCAATGAGGCCATCACCGACCTCATCAGCGCGCGCAAAGCCCACGTCGTACAGGTCGCCGTGCAGCCCTTTGATCTGTTGCGACAGCGGCACCTCGAAGAAGCGGATTTCAACCTCGGGTTCTTCCTGCCGACACAGTGCCAACAAGGCCGGCAGACGCGAGGGCGTCATACCGTCGGATAGTGCAATGCGCAATTGGCTGTGGAAACCGTTGGCCGCTGCCTTCACGCTGTCGCGGGCCTGCTGCAAGGCAGAGAAGACGCGCGGCACATGCTCCAAGAACAGCTTGCCCGCACGGGTCAGCCGCGTGCTGCGCGTAGTTCGCGCAAACAGCACCACGCCCAGTTCTTCTTCCAGTTCCTTGATGGCGCGCGACAAGGGCGACTGCTCTATGTGCAGCTTCTCTGCTGCGCGGGCGAAGTGCAGTTCTTCAGCGACAGCTAGGAAGCAGCGCAGATGGCGAAGCTCCATATCGCTCGGCTTCCACTGATTGTTGTTTCGCTCATTGACTTGCCTCAAGATTTCAAATATGTGCCTTACTGATCGGCTGACCGTCGCAGCGTCAGAATGCAGACCACGGCGGTTAGGACTGAGAGCACGGCCAGGACAGCAAAGATGCCGTGAAAAGCCGAGGTGTAGGCGTGATGGGCAAGTTCAATAACCGCCCCGTCTATCGTGCTGATGGGGTCGACGGACGAACTGTGCTCGGCGCTGGCTCCGATCTGGCTGGCGATCGCCGTGGCGCTCTGCGGGAGCGACAGCGAAGCGGTCTTTGCCGCTGCGCGCAGATTCGCGGCCGTCAAGCCAACCAACACGGCACCAATTACGGCAATGGCGATGGCTTCTCCTGCTACGCGCATAGTGGTGAAGATGCCGGCCGCCATTCCTGCGCGCTCCTTGGGAACCACGCTGACCGACAAGGCATCCATCAAGCCCCACGGGAGACCATTGCCGATGCCAATCAGCAGCATGGGGATCGCCATCGCCCACAAGCTCCCGTCAGCAGACAGGCCCATCAACAGCCAGGCGCCAAGTGCGGAGATGAGGAAGCCGATGCCCGACAGCAAGCCGGGTGAGATGTGCTGGGCTACTCGCCCGGCCAGCAGCGGCACTACCAGCATCGGCGCGGTCAACGGAAGGATTGCAAGACCGGCCGTGAACGCATCGCGTCCCTGGATGACCATGAACCAGATCGGCACATAGACGATCAGGGCGATGAAGCTAAACCCGGTCGCCACCGGCAGCAACTGCACGCCGATGAAGCGCGGATAACGGAACAGGGCGAGTTCCAACATGGGTCGCGGACGACGTAGTTCCACGGTGGCGAAGGCGCCGAACAGGAGAACAGTGCAACTCAGCAGCGACAGCACGCGCAGGCTAGCCCAGCCGTCTTGCGGCCCGCGCACGATACCGAACGTCAGAGACACAAGGGCGGCCGTGAACAGCATGGTGCCTGGCCAGTCGATGCCTTGGGCATTGGGGTCACGAGACTCCCTGATTCTTGGCGTACCTAGCAGCAGGATCAAAACAGCGATCAGCGCGATGGCGAAGTAAAGCGAACGCCAGCCCCAGTGCTCGATCAGGAATCCTGACGCCATTGGTCCGAATGCAAGACCGACGCCAAACGCGGTCCCCAGGAAGCTGAAAGCCCGAGTGCGTTCCGCTCCCTCGAACTCCTGTGCCAGCAGCGACGTGGCCGAGGTCAGCACCAAAGCGCCGCCGACACCTTCGGCGGCGCGCAGCAGGTTGAGCAACAGTAGGCTGGGGGTCAGGCCGATCAGCAGCGACGTGGCGATGAATATCCAGAGTCCTGCCACGAAGCAACGCTTGCGGCCGATCTGGTCACCGATGGCACCTGCGGCCATGACGCAACCACCGAACGCGATGGCGTAGGCGTTGACGATCCAGCTCAAGCTGGATTGGTCTCCGCCTAAGTCGCGCCCGACCGCCGGCGTGGATATGGCCGGGCCAGTGAAAACCAGAGGGATGATGATCGCGGAGACGCAGATCGCCGCCAGTATCTTGTATCGGTCTTCCACGGCGACCGCTGAACGTGTCTTTTCCATTACAACTCCAATGCGCCCTCCGTCCACGCCGGATGCGCATAGAGCCGAGGGCTTGACGATTGCCCTACAGGTTAATTAATTCACCGGAAGATGATAATATGGCCTAAATACATATGACTACTGCAAATAATGCAGATATGAACGGCACTGAGTTCGAGCAAATCACAGCTTTTTTGGCCGCCATCGAGCATGGCGGATTCAACTCTGCCGGGCAGGCGCTGGGGCGTGATGGCTCCATCCTCTCGCGGCGCGTCACGGCATTGGAAAGGCGCCTGGGCGTGCGCCTCATGGAGCGCACCACGCGAAGGCTGGCATTGACCGAAGCGGGCGAAGCCTTCCATCAGCGCATGCGCGGGGCCTTGCAAGCCTTGCAGGAGATCGAGCAGGACACCGCAGCAGCGGCGACCGGCGTGCGCGGCACGCTGCGCATCGCCTTGCCTGCGACCTTCGGCCGGATGTGGGTTGCCCCGATCCTTCCCGCCTTCTTGGCAACTTATCCCGATCTGCTCGTGGAAGCGGCCTTCGAGGATCGTTATGTCGATCTGGTGGCGGAGTCCTTCGATGTGGCTGTCCGCATCGGAACATTGGCCGACAGCAGGCTGGTGGCACGCAGGCTCGCGCCATCGCGGCGCTTGCTTTGTGCGTCGCCCGCCTATCTGCAAGCGCACGGCACGCCTGTCCGGCCAGCCGATCTTGCGCAACACGCCTGCCTGGGGTTCTCGCGCTTGGCCTCCCATCCTCTTTGGCACCTGCGCGACGGCGACAAGGCAACGGCGATTCGGATCGCAGGCCCGCTGGTCACGGACGATGCGCAAAGCCTCGTACAAGCAGCCGTTTCCGGTGCAGGCATCGCAATGGTGTCCGACTGGCTGGCCGGCCCGGAACTGTGCAGCGGCCGGCTGGTGCCGGTACTTCCCGACCATCCCGTGGAGAACAACGAGACGGTCTACCTGGTGCATCCATCCGCGCGATTGGTGCCAGCCAAGACGCGGGCGTTCACAGACTGGATCGTGGGGGAGCTTGGTACAAGGCCGTGGCTGAGCCAGGCGTCAGCCGACTGACAGCCCTCGGGCGCGCCCTACCTCCCACGACACCCCGCCGCCGCGCACCGTCGCGGCGATCTGCTGCCCCAGCCGTTGTTCGATCACTGGCCGCCACGGCACTAGGCTGAATCCCATGCCGTCATCGAGCATCGCATAGCGCCCACTGGCGAGCATGACCGAGCGCCGGTAGATGCCGGCCACGCGCTGCCCATCGGCCACTGGCCGATGCTCCAGGCCAGTTTCGCCGGCGATGTCCTTCGCGGCCCGCGCCAACTCCCGATTGCGCAGCGTGCCCAACAGATTGCGGGCGAGGATCACGCGCTGCCCGCGCCGTTCGGCCAACCCCTGTTCGGTGAGGAAGTCGGCGCGCTGTTGCAGGGTGTTCTTGACCTCGCCACCAAAGCCCAGGTCGCCCAGCCCTCGGCCACCGCCGATCAATTGCTGGTCGAGCCAGGTCGCGCCGATTACGCGGGCCTGCCGCTCGATCGGCAGGTGCGATTTCAGTTCCACCGCCACGCCGCCCAGCCGCTGCTCGTCGTACTGGCGGCCACGCTCGGCCAGGTCGTCCGGCACCCTCCATAGCCCTTCGGCCACGCGCTCCACGATGCCCGCCCGGCGCAAGGCTTCCAGCCGGCGGACATGTGCCGCGATAACTTCCTGCGGATCGCGTCCGGGCTTGGCCCGGCCTTGCTCGATCGCCAGGTGATGATCGGTGCGGTACAGGCCATCGCTCGCCAGCGCGGCGATGTTCTTGTCGGCGGCCCGCACCTCGGCGGAACCGCGCACCTCCACCACCGCGCCGGTGGGATAGTTCGCCGGTTCGTCGCGGGCGTTCAGCGCGACGTAGTGGGCCTTGCCGTCCACGCCGTCGATGACCAGATAGCCGCGGTCGTGCAGCTCGTCGGCCAGTCCCTTTGCAGCCACTCGGCCGATGACGGTACGGCCGTCGTCGTCCGGCTCGAACACCGCCAGCTCGCGCGGCTTGCCGCTCATGGCCCGCTGCATGGTGCGGATAATGTCGCCACGCTCGCCCAGGGCGCGCAAGGTCTTCTCCGCGTCCGCATGGACGGCCCAGGTGCCGGGCTGCGTCTCGTCGGCTAGGCCCAGGCGCTGCAAACGTTGCAGGCGGCCGATCAGCAGCAGGCGCTGGCGTTGCAGCCGAGGTTCGTTGAAGCGTTCGATCTGCACCCGGCCCTCCTCGCCGGCCTCGCGCTGCAACGTGCGGTCGAGGCTCGTCCACCGCTCTTGCTCCACCTCGCGCTGCAAAGTCTGCTGGATCTCCAGTTCGGTGCGCGGCCCCAGCCATTCCGTCGCCAGCTCGGCGGCGCGATGGCGGAAACCGTGGGCGATGTAGTCGCCCGCGATGATGAGGTCTTTGCCGGTATCGTCGCGCCCGCGCACGATCAGGTGGGTGTGCGGGTTGTCGGTGTTCCAGTGATCGACCGCCACCCAATCAAGGCGCGTGCCCAGGTCGGCTTCCATCCGATTCACCAGATGCCGGGTATAGGTGCGCAGGTCGTCCAGCTCGGCGCCGTCCTCCGGGGAGACGATGAAGCGGAAATGGTGCCGGTCGTCGGCGGCCTGCTCCTTGAAGGCATCCAGGTCGGCTTCGTCGCTCTGCGGCCCATAGGCCCGGCCCGGTTCGCCATCGCGACCGGCGCCGTCGCGCTCGATGTAGCGCAGATGCTTGGCGAGCGATTGCGGGCTGGCATTGCGTTGATTGACCAGCAGCGTCTTGATGGTCACGCGCCGCGACATGGGCGTCAGCTTCGCGCCCGCGAAGCGTGCCGCCGTGTGGCCGCGCCCCAAGCGCGAGCCGGGCCGCTGGCCTGCGCGTGCGCCGCTGCCACCGGCTGCGGAATGGCGCACCGAAGACTTGCCGCCGCTGGCCTTGCCCGCCTGCTTGAGCACCTTGGAAACGAAGCTCTGCCCTTGGCCCTTGCCCCGGTTCTTCGGGGCGCTGGGACGCACGCGGAAATCGTCGTCGCGGTGGTCGGTCATGGCTGCGCTCCCCGCAAGCTACGGCGTGTCCGGTCGTGCGAAGCACGCAGACATGCCTGCATTGGCGCGGGCCTCGCGCCCCACGCGGCACGGCGGCGAAGCCGCTCCGTGCCGCGCCACCCCCATGTGCAGACAGGCTTTCGACGTGGCCCAGTGCCGCGTCCTTTTGTCTTGCCTTCCGCCTTTACCCCTGGCTCCCGCTCCGGGCATCGGCGGCCCGGTGGCTCTGCTGCACCCGCAGCCAGCCCACCGGCGAACGCGCAGATGGACAAGCCTGGGGCCGCAGGCCTAGCGCGTTCGAGGCAAGACGCCTGCACATCGGACGGCTGCGCCGAAGACAGCGCGAAGTGCGATGCGAATGCATCCGCACTGCATGCGCGACGACACGGTAGCAACAGCCGGAACGACACGCCTGATGGCACGATGAGATGCACGGCAACGTGCAGCGAATCGGCGGCCATCATGGGCGCGTCTCCAGCCAGACCGGATGCGCGACGCCGATCACGGCGGATGCGCTGACCGGGCCGAAATACCGGCTGTCGAACGACGCCGGATTTGTCACGCTCAACAGGAACAGTTCGCCCGGTTCAAGGCGGCGGCAAAGCTGCAAGGATGGCAGCGGCCGGCCCAGCCGGTCGGCAGGCAGCACGGTGGCCGAAGGCACGCCGTCGATGCGTACCCGCCCGGAGACGATGCAAACGTGTTGCGGCGCGACCGCGCCTACACGTTTGAGCAGCGGCACGCGCGTCGGCAGGTAGCCGCGCTGCGCAGCGAGCATGGCGGCCCTGTCGGGCAGCGGCACCAGCACGATGCTTTCCACGGACAGCGGACGTGGCAGCGAGGTGGTGCGCGGGTCAAACGGTTCGATGCGATACCAGCCGACCGCCACGCTGTCGGACGGGTTGTAGGTCAGACGCGGCAGCGGCGACACGAAAGCCGCCCAGGCCAGCGCAGCGAAGCCGACGGCGGCGAAGCCCGCCAGCACGAGGCGAGCGCGCAGGCGCGAGCGAGGAAGCGGCGCGGCTTTGGGTGTGTGTGCGGTGGTGGGATGGGCAGTCATGGCAGCACCTTCCCGGCCAACCAAGCGGCGTGCCGCTCGGCGGTGTATTCGGGCAGCGCAAGGCGAGCCGCCAGACGGTTGCCCAGCGTGCGCCAGTACGCGGGCGACACGTCGATGGCGGCGATGCCCAGCGCTTCGATGGCGTCGATGCGCTCCAGCACGGCGCGCACGTTGGCATCGCCTTCTGCGTGCAGCAGCAGGCACGCGCCTGGCTGCACGCCTGGGATGCGCTGTACGGCATCGAGCGGCGTAGCAGCCTGCATCACCATGAGCTGCCAGCGGATCGTGCCGTAGTCGTTGGCCTGCCAACGAACGCGGCAGAGGATTGCACCTGGCATGAACATGGCGCAACGCCGCCAGCGGTCGAGCTGGAGCGTGCGCGCTGGTTTGCCGAAGCGCAGGTAGAGCTTGAAGCTGGATTCGATGTAGGCGAGCGATACGCGCGTCATCGGTGCGCTGCTAGGCGGCCTGGAAGGTGCAGCGTGCTCAGCCGTGACCGCGATGGCGGCACGTGCGGTAGCAGACAATGCGGATGCGGTCATGGCGTGTTCTCCCTGCGGTGTTCTGGAAACTCGCGCTCCAGCAAACCGCGCAGCAGGTCAGCCACGGTCACGCCTTGCGTGAAGGCCGACACTTTGATGCGCGCCCGCAGCGCGGGCGTGATGTCGAGAGTGAGGCGAGCCGTGTAGAGGTCGCCCTTGCCCAGCACATCGGCATCGCCTTGGCGAATCCACGCCTCGGCGTGCGGATTGGCGGGCGGACGCGCGCCGATGCCTACCCGCTTGGCCGGGCGTTTGCCGTTGGGTGGGTTGCTGTTGTCGCTCATGACGGCCACCGCAGCAGCTCATCGACCAGCGCGGTGATTTCCTGCGCTGCCGCGCTATCGGGGGCTGTCTCCCGCGCCAATCGACCCGCAGCCACACTGTCGGCAAAGACGATGCGCTGGCGCACCTCGCTGCGCAGCGCTGGCAACGGCTGTTCGGCCAAGGCCTGCCGTGCTTCGCGCCCGATTACCGTGGTGCTGACGCGCCGGTTGATGACGAAGGCCGCGCGTAGCGCAGGCCGGAACACCTGGGCCTCACGGATCAGCGCCACCATCTCGGCGCTGGCCCAGAGGTCGTATGGGCTAGGCTGCACCGGGATCAGCACGCGCTCGGCCGCCAGCAGCGCAGAGCGCGCCAAGGCAGCGATCCTGGGTGGCCCGTCGATGATGACGTGATCGGCTCGCCTGGCGAGTTCTGGGGCTTCCTGGTGTAGCGTTTCGCGTGCCAGGCCCACGGCGCTAAACAGACGTGGCAAGCCCTGCTGGCTTCTGCGCTGTGTCCAGTCCAGTGAGGAACCCTGCGGGTCAGCATCCAGCAGAACGACATGCTGGCCTCGCAATGCCAGTTCCCCTGCGATGTGGGTGGCGAGCGTGGTCTTGCCGACGCCGCCTTTCTGGTTGAGCAAGGCGATGATCATGGCGCGGCCCTCCAGTCTGGAAGAACGGGCTGTTTTTGCCGTGCCGAACGGGGTTGGGTTGTGAGCTGATTTCGCCTTTCAGGCTGCTGGCTTTTTTGCGGTTCGGCAGTTGTCCACCGCAACGTTGCTTCTCTACTAAAAGTTAGAGAATTTAAGTTAGGTAAGTTAGAGGGCGAGAAAACCCAGTGCTGGCGCGGCTTTGCGGCCGATTGGCACGCCTGATAGCACGATAGGGACACGCCTGATAGCACGACACCCCGCACGCCCGATAGCACGACCCCATCCACAGCTTGTCCCGAAGTTATCCCCGTGCCGTGGGTGGCACGGGCCGGAAAGTCAGCAACTCCATGTTGTCTTCCGGCATGCGCACGATGCCCAGCGCGTAACCAGGCAAGGATTGCCGGGCGACCAGGGCGCGCAAATCGCAGGCGAAGTCGTAGGGCTTGGCGGTGCTGCCGGATTTCTGGTGCAGATAGCGGAAGTCGAACTGCCAGCCGTGCTCCTGCTTGCCGCCGTGCTTGCGCACCAGGCGATACAGCCAACGCTCGATACCACCCGTGAGCCGGAAATACGCCGGGTCGATGGTCAGCACCAGAGCAGCGTCCAGCACGCCCGCATAGAACCAGTCCGGCAGGATCAGCTCGATGCCCAGCGGCGTGCCGTTGGCATCGGCCAGCTCTTTCCACTCGTTGATCCACGAGAATCGGTGCAGCCGCCTTCCCGTCGTTTCGCGGATGGACGTGGCCACCGTGGTCGATTGCAGTCGGTCGAGTGCGGCCTTGAGGCGCTGGTAGTCGCGCAGCGACTTGCCGCGCCCGATGAAGCGCAGGATCTCGTAGGGCGTAGCCTGCATCCGCCGGGACGGCTGGATGCCCGCGTCCTTGGCTTCGACGATCTGACTGGCCGCCCAGATCAGGATGTCGGCATCCCAGATAGTGGCAATACCATGCTCCTGCGTGCCTTCCACGCGGATGGTGATGTGGCCGCTGCGGAAGTCGATCGGCGCGGTGCGCCGCGACTTCGCCAGCGAGAAGAACGGGTAGGCCATCAAGTCCTGGGCATCGCGCGGTGCCATGTCCTCGCCCGGCAGTGCGCGGAACAGGTCGAGCTGTTCGCGCTGCTGCAAGGCGTGCCCTGGTGGGCGAGACATGGCGATAGCCACCGACGATGCGCCGATCAGCGCGCACGGCTGTCAGCCGAGTGGTGCTCGGCATATTCAGGGTCGGAAGTGGTCTCGAAGCTGCGCGTTTCCGCCCAGGCATCGAGGTCGGCCACGGCGTACATGACGCGGCGACCGAACTTGCGAAACTTCGGGCCACCACCGATGACGCGCTGTTTTTCCAGCGTGCGCGGTGACAGGCGCAGGTAGTCGGCGGCTTCGTCGTTGGTCAGGTAGCGTTGGGGCTGCGCGGGCGCAGCTACAGCAGCGGCGGCAGGCCGTAAAGGAGCGGGTCGCATGGGATGTACCTCCATCAAGCCCGGCCACACAGCGCAGCCGGATGGAGGCAGTCTCAAGAAACTTGAGGCTCTTGCTCAGGGACGTTCTGCTGCGGATGCGAAACGTCCCCCCTCATGCGGAGTGACAGCCGGAAGCTGTGCCAGACGGCGATAACCGCCGCCGCGCATCAGCCCATCGCCTCTGCGCACCAGCCGCCGCACGCGAGCGCGCAGAGCGCTGTCGGCGTGCCAGTCGGCGGCAACGGCTTCCACACCAAACAGCCCTTCGGCGACTTCGCGCAAGGACGCACCCGCCAGCGTCGCGTCCAGCGCCTGAAGCGTGTGCAACTCCAGCAATGCGGACAGCGGCGGACGTGGCCGGACGGTCGCCGCAGGTGCGGCACCGGCGGCTACGGCGATCTTGTTCAATTCGCTCGCCAGGGCTGCATAGCGTTCGCAAGGCGCGGCGCAGGCCCGGATGGCATAGGCGTAAGCCATGCCATCGGCCAAGCCTGGCGCGAGCACGAAACGCAGGCAGCAGCCGGGCCAGCGCGCCACCAGCACCAGGCGCTTGCCGTCATGGATCAGGTGTTTGTGGCCCGGCAGCTTCCAGAACTCAAAGCACAGGGCATCGGGCGGCGGATCGGCATCCGGGTAGAGCTGCACCACCGCATCGTGATCGGGGAACCAGGCCGGGTGCGCGTCCCGCGCATCCAGAGCGGGATCTTCCAGCAGGCGAAGCCCCCAATGCCCGGCAGCATCCGGTTGGCGACGACGGCGGAGCCAGTCGTGCCGATAGTCTGGATGACGGCGCAGGTACTCCCAGGCCAGCGCCGGTCCATCCAGATGCAGAACGTAGAGATAGGCCGCCGTGGCATACCACGGCTCGGCGCTGCGATCAGCCATGCGGCAACCTCCCTGTGCTGGGGGTGCGTCGCCACGGCGAAACGGCGTGCTACGAAGCCATCGTCAAAACGTCATGGGTGAAGCGTAAGCTGGCTGTGTCAAGACCGATGAACTCCGATGCGTTGCTGAAATCGTCCGAGTGCGACGGCGGCAACGCACTCCAATGGCATGCCGCGTCGGTCAGCTTGCCGCAGCCCGCGCCAGAGAGCATGACCGTTTCGATCAGGCACGCACCACTGCGGTGCAATACTGCCGATTCAGACCGAACGGGTCACAGATCAGACCGAAATAGACACAGTGCTCCCCGCTTGGCGGTGGCACTCAATCGGTGATTGAGCCGTTGTCTTCGGCCAGTCGCAGGTATTCCGACAGCCGCCGCACCGGCTGGAAGTAGCGATCCCGCATCACGGGCTGCTGGCGCGGCCCGACGATGGCGGCCAGGTCGGACAACTTCACAGTACCCAGCGCAGGCATGCCAATTCCCAAGTCGATCAGGCCGTGGGCGGTATCGCCATCGGCTGGGTCGAGCGAGGCCAGCAGCCAAGTGG
Source organism: Pseudomonas sp. S4_EA_1b (assembly GCF_016307435.1). Classification (NCBI taxonomy): domain Bacteria; kingdom Pseudomonadati; phylum Pseudomonadota; class Gammaproteobacteria; order Pseudomonadales; family Pseudomonadaceae; genus Pseudomonas; species Pseudomonas sp. S4_EA_1b. The sequence goes on from NZ_JAEILC010000017.1 coordinate 57,066, forward strand.
CATGCGCATCTGGCGTGAACAGGCGCACCACCGGCAGCGGGTCGGTGTCCTGCCCGGCAGCGCGGGCCTGACCGTTGGCCTGCAGGTGCATGCGCTCGTCGGCGGTGATGAGTGGAGTCATGGCCGTACTCCCACGGATGTACGGAGTAGCAGAGACGCTTTCACGCCTTCCAACGAAAGCACCAATGCGCAATCCCACGTATCCGCAGAGACGTAGAAGCACGAAGGCACATGCACGGAAGTCAGGAAAGACACGGATCAGGCTCTCCGCTTTTGAAGAAAGCCGCGAATGCGGATTTCAGCAAAGGCACAAAAAGACAAATGAACACTATAGATTGTAGCCCTATTGGGCGCAATGGGCTGTCATCTTGGTATTTGTGGGGAAACCAAGTTGGCAGCAGCGAAACACTCATTGGCGACGGCCATACGGACAGTCAGGAAAGCGCGTGGTTTAAGCCAGGAAGCGTTCTCCGACGTGTCGAGTCGTACATATATGAGTTCGCTCGAACGTGACTTGAAAAGCCCGACCATGCACAAGCTGACCGAGCTGTGCGAGGTCATGGATGTGCATCCGCTCACACTGCTGACGCTAGCCTATGCAGGCGACGACATGAATAAGGTAGAGCGCTTGCTTAAGCGAATAGAACAAGAACTATTGTCTATCAAGTAACGGGATGTTCATGGATAAGAAGACTCAAGGCGCGTGGCTGCTGCATCACGCAAGAAAACTTCAAGCAACAACGAATCAAGACTTCGACTCGATCGCGTTCGCTGGGAAAAGTGGCACGTTGCTATCCGCAATCTCTGCGGAAAAGCAAAGCGTTGTCGCGCAGCAACGCTTAGAGGCCCTCGCACGAGCCAACCACATCAGTCCCAAAACAGAACTTCCGGCAATCGTCGCAGAACTCGCACGGCAAAGACTAGTGCTGCCGGGCAACGGAGGGGTGGAAGTCCTTGGGCTTACTGGACATAGCGTGCTTGAGCACACGTCCAGAATTTTCGATGAAAGCAGCCACGAAGCACATGAAGAAGCAGTAATCTTCGTATCAGAGATTGCCTCCGAGACTCCTACTACGGACAAAGCCATCACCGAGGTCGTTTCCGATCAATTGAAGCTCTCTCGCAAGCAGGTTGGTGATACGCTGAACCTTGCAACCAATATCGGCTTCTTTGACTCTGAGCCGATCTCGGCTCAAGAGAAACTTCTTTTTAATGGCAACCTATTCCGGCGCGATGAGGCGCGGAAGGTCAATGCAATTTTATCTACTTTAAAATCCCCAGAGGCCGTACTTCTGACAGAAGTGAATCAGAAGCTTCAAGAAACAGGCTGCCTGCCACTGGAGACGGTTAACCGGATTCTGGGGCAGGATCTTTTCGCACGGCTTCATTCCATTGGACTATTTGACGTCAGCGTCGTGGGCAATGATCAGGGAAAAAGCTACTTTGTTACCCGTCCGGCCGCATTTTCAAAATTCAGCAACTCCATCGCGGACGATGCGTTGGATTTGGCCAAAGCATTGGTTGCATCACTCACCTACGGAATGACTGTCAGCAGCTACTACCGTGGCCGCATCCAGATGGTTTCAGCCCTCATGAATAAGCTAATCGCAGGTTATAGCGTCGGCCCTGCCACTGCCATTGGAAGCGACTATCAAGCCCTTGAGCTAAAAGGCGTCGTCGCTGTGACACCTGCTGACAATGGAATGTTCGCTATGAGACTCCTAAAGCCTGAGGTGGGGCGACTTGCACTGGCCGTAATCGAAGATGGTGATATAACAGCCGAGAGCGTTTCGCATATTCCTGGCGCGCGAATCACTGAATACGTTGCACCGGAATTGAATCGAGAGGTGCAACGAAAAAATTCTACAGAGGCGGTGAAGCTCAATGCGCGCAACTTGCTCCAAGAAATCAGAACCGGTGGGCTCAAGCGATGAAAGTCCAACCACCAAAGGGCTCTGTCGCGGAGGAAGCATTGCGGAACTACTTCCTAAGCATTGGCTACTATGTCGCCAGGGGAGTCAAATTTACATTCCATAGATTCGATGTGACTGATGTTGATCTGTGGCTATACGCGCGTAATTCGCCTCTCAGCAGAGAACGCATCTGCGTCGATATCAAGAACAAGAAGACACCACAGGCTTTGGAGCGCATTTTTTGGGCGAAAGGCCTTCAGTCAGTTCTAGATCTTGACTCGTGCATTGTGGCAACAACGGATTCTAGGCCTGATGTCCGTGAGTTTGGTCTTCAACATAATGTCCGGGTATTGGACGGAAAATTCCTTTCGAGATTAACCAATAGCGCACGCAGCCACAAGGAACGTATCACCGAGGAAGATTTTCATGCCGATCTAGAATCAGGCTCTCTTGGTCGACTGAGTGGTGACTGGCGTGGCAGGTACGAAGAAAGCAAATCTCGCCTTCTTCATTCTCTGAATTTCGATGGGTGCAACGCCTGGCTTGAAGATATTGGATATTTGTTGGTACAAATTGCTTCTGGAAATTATGCATGGAGGCTCTTTTATGCCACATGCTCACATTTCATGATTGCGATGGACTTCATTCTTAGAGAATTTATTGCTGAGGATCAAGAGCAACGCCGTCAGATCATTGAGCGTGGAATACGTTATGGCTTGTCAGGGCAAGCCTTCACGGAAAAGGTCGGTCGCATGGCAGCAGCACTAGTAGAGGGTGTCGCGGCTCAACCTGGGCTTGCTGATACGCTTCAACAGGAACTTCAGCAACAAGCCAGTAACGTCAAAGCCGATCTTTTAGCCGAATTTTTCGCAAGAAACCTTACGGGGTCAGCGGCGTTTGATGTGGCACTTGCATTGGAATCAGCTGCGTTTTCTCCCCAGGCTCCCATGCCATCTGCTCTGTCTTCGCAGGCACAAGCATTGATTGGAGTGATTGCTGATTTTTGCGGTGTAGATAGAAAGATCGCGCTTGCCTGAGGCGAACGTGAGCTATTGCAACTGAGAGATACTGAGCCCCGCCGCAATGCACGGGGCTCAGTGGCGGCTGTCAGGCCGCCTTCGGCTTGCTGCGCGACCAGATCAGGTCGTGCGTGCCGTCCTCGTTCTCGATCAGACGGGCATAGACCGTCGCCGGGAACGAAGGATCGTCCAGGGTCACGGACACATAGGGGCGTCCGGCCTCGCTGGTCTTTTTCCACGCTGCGCCGATGTCGTGGCCAGCCGCCTGAAGGCGGAAGTCGGGGGCGTTTTCGTTCTCGCCTTTGTCGTTGGCAACCAGCTTGACGTTGAGGGTCAGGGTGCGGAGCGTGCCGGTGAAGCCGTCTTTCTCTGCGGTGAAGGTGCCGATGTTTGCCATGATGAATCTCCTTTCGTTTGAACAGGGTTCGCGCCCATCGCGTCCTGTTGTGATCCGACCGGCGGGGGACGGGCTGGCTGCACCGCTTGCGGGCGCAACGCAGTGGAGCACCTGGAAGCGAAAAGAATTTGTCCCGCGAGGAATGCGCGTAGCGCAGGGGAAATTGTTTTCGCTGGAAGGTTGCAGTCATAGAAGCCCGGCCACCGCCAGGATTCACAAACAGACAGGACGCCTTGGGCCGACCCGCTCCGAAAGGAACATGGCCGACTCGGCTTCCCGCGTGACGGCTTCACCGGCTTGCGCCCTGGCACGGGCAAAGACAACGCCCGACGACAAGGTGAAAGCGTCCCTGACGTAGCAGGCGGCCTCTTGCTTGAAGCGTGGCGTGGAAGCTCCATTGCAAGGCCGGGTGGCGTGTCGGTGAACCGTCCTTCGTGACGTACAGGCGACGAACCGCCAGCGTCGAGGACGGCACGCTTTCGTGCAACCTGCGGCAGCAAGCCGGGGCGTAGTTCCACAAGCCCGCCCATTGCGGCGAGGCGCGATTTTCAACGCAAGCGCAGCGCCGCAGGCGCGAAGGCGTGAGGGATTAATGCCGAATGGCCGTGACGGCGAAGATGGCACGGGGCGCAGCCCGAAAGCCCGGCGGCGCAGTGCGCCGACACGCCTTGCATTCCCCACTGTTGCCAGCGGCGCCATGCTCTACTTATGACTCGGATACCCACACCATGAACCACTTCATCGTCATTTCCGGCTGCTCAGGCGGCGGTAAATCAACACTGCTCACCGAACTCCAGCAACGCGGATATGCCGTGGTGGAAGAACCGGGACGGCGCATCGTGCAGGAACAAACGCACACGGACGGACGAGCTTTGCCGTGGCTCGACATGGTGGCCTTCTTGCGCCGAGCCATCGACATGGCGCGGGAAGACCATGCCAATGCTGCACACGACAACTCGCAATGGGTGTTCTTCGACCGTGGCGTGATCGACTCTGCAGCAGCACTGCAGGCGCTGACCGGCGAGCCTGTGCTGGACAAACTTGGCCAGCAGTATCGCTACCATCCGCATGTTTTCCTGGCACCGCCGTGGCCGGACATTTATGTGCAGGACGCGGAGCGCCGCCATGACATGGCTGCCGCGCGGCTGGAATTCGAGCGGCTCCAGCGCACCTATCCGGCGCTGGGCTATACCGTTTCGCTGTTGCCCAAGGTCGGCGTAGCGCAGCGCGCCGACTTTGTACTAAAAGCCCTGGCAGGTCGCTGACCTGCCACGTGACCGCTGGGTCTTTCGACCGGGCGCGGCCACTGCTGCGACCGGATTTTTGACCACCGGCCCCAAGGCGGAACGGCTTGGGGCCGGTGTTGATCGGACAGCAAAGCGCCTTGGCCGAAACCAAGGCGCTTGCTTCACAAAAGGGAAGATCACGCGGCCAGAGCCTCGGCCTGCGGCTGCTCATCCGCCACGGCGGCAACTTCTTCCGGCGCTTCGGCTTCCTGGGCTGCCGCCACGTCTTGCGCGTCCTGCTGCGGGGCTTCGGCACGGAAGATGGCAGGCATCCAGCCGGTGCCATCGGCCAGCCGTTCGGCTTCGCTGGCAATGTCGCCTTTTTTCAACTTCGCCAGCCTGGTGACGTGCTCCGGTGCGAATTCGCCCACGGCTTCCAAAATCACCGCCTTCGGAACATGTTGGAAATAGCCGTCTGCGGTCGGTTGCCACCATGCCGCCATGTCCAGCCCCACCGCCTGCGCCAGTTCGGCACCCGGCTGGTACTGCGTGGCGCGGGGCGTCACCACATCGACCGTGGATGCCACGCATACGGCCAGCAGACGCACCAGTTCATCCTGCGGCTTCGCCAGCAGTGCGGCGAACAGTCCGGCGCTGTCCTCCGGCAAGGCTTCACCCGCTACCTGTTGCAGTTCGCGCAGTGCCACAGCGGCGGGCGATTCCGGCCAGTCCGGGGCCATGCCTTCCAGCCGATCCTGCTGGGTCAGCTTCACACCCAGCGGCAGATCGTGGCCGTAGTGGCTGCCTTGCAAGACAGTCTGCACCATGCCATGCACCAGGGCGGCCAGCGCCACCTGCGGATGCCGGGCCACCTCGATTTGCAGCGCGGCGGTACGGTGGGCGCTCAAGCGTTGCGCCAGCCGGTCGGACATGGCGGCGGGCTTGGGGGCGTCGTCGGCTTCCTCGCCTGTGTCGTCGTTCCCGGCTTCGCTGTCACTGCCGAAACCCTGCCTCAGCCGTTCAAGCGTGCGCAGTGCCTTGGCCTCGGCTTCGCGCAGCAGGCCACGATGAATCACGGCCTCGCCGTTGCGGTCGATGGTGACGATAGCGCCGGCGGCAGCTTTGACGGCTTCCCCGTAGTCCTGCAAGCCATCTTCCAGCGCCTGCAACTGCTCGCCCAGGCGCTCGCCTTCCTCCTGCAAGGCATCGGCCTTTTCCTCGTCCTCGTCGTCCAGCGCGGCATCCACGGCTTCGGCCACTTCCTGCATCTTGGTTTGCAGCTTCTCGATACGCTGCGCGTCGCGCTTGTTCGGGTTGCGGCGTTCCCTCGGCGCACGCTGGAAGGCTTGCAGGTCGGCATGGGTCACGCCCGGCGTGGCATCCACCCACGCCCAGCCTTCGGCCTGCACCTCGGCGGCGATGCCTGCCAGCTTGTCTTGTGCCAGCCGTTCCAGCAGCGCTGGCATCGGTCAGATACACGCCCTTGTCGCCTTCCGCGAACAGGTCGCGGCGGATGCCGTCGCCTGCCTGCTCGTAGCCGTCCAGCCCGACGAAGCGCACCAGCGGATGCCGGTAGGCGTCGATTTCGCGTTCGGTCAGGCGGTCGCGCAGGTTGTGCGGGCTGCGCTGCCATGTCGGCGCATCGTAGAACGCGGCCTCCTGTGCGGCGTGGTCGTCGGTGATGGCAAGGGCCATCAACTGATCGAGCGTCACGGCTTCGGCGCGGTAGTCGGCCAGCAGTCGGGGCGAGACGTTCGCCAGCTTCAAGCGGCGCTGCACCACCAGCGGGGAAACGCTGAAATCTGCCGCTATGTCTTCGATTGGCCTACCTTCGGCCACCAGTGCGGCGAATGCCTCGAACTGGTCGGCGGGGTGCATGGCTTCGCGCTGTACGTTCTCGGTGAGGCTGGCGGTGCGGGCCGTGCCATCGGCCACCAGCAGGCAAGGCACGTCCCATTCCTTGCTGATGTGGTGCTTCTTCGCCAGCAGCTTCAAGGCTGCAAGGCGACGGCCACCGGCCACGACTTCGTAATGCTCGCCATCGGCGGCGGCAATGACGATCAAGTTTTGCAGCAGGCCCACACGCTGGATAGATGCGGCCAGTTCGGGAGTGGACATGCGCGGGGTCTTGCGCACGTTGCGCCCGGTCGGGCGCGACACCAGCCGCGACAGCGGAACCAGAATCAGGTTCTTGGTCGGGTCGGCTGCTTCCAGAGCAGGGGCTTGGATGGCGCGGGCTTCGGTTTGGGTAATGGCGTTCATGGTGATAACTCCTATCGGTTCAGGGATGCAGCAGCGAAGAAAGCGGCAAGGGCTGCTGCCTGCCCCTGCCGGGTGGGGAATCAGGCTTTCAACTGGCGCAGGCCATCGGCCAGCATCCAGAGGGCGCGATTGAGGCGCACATCGGAATCAATGCTCTGCACCGGCCGGGTTTGCTGGCGGCGACCATTGGCGCTGCGGCCATGCAATCCGCCTTTGGTCAGGTTTTCTTGGGTGCGGTTGAACACGCTCCACAAGTCCGGGCGGCGGTCGTCGAAGCGGCGCGGCATCAGGATTTGCGATTCGGTGATGGGCGCGGGCTTGTTGTCGGTGGGGTCGTACTTGAGGGCCAGCGCGGAACGGGCGAACACTTCGGCTTCGCCTTCGTCCAGCGTGATCGCACGCATGGCATCGCGGGAATCCTTCACCCGGTCGAAGCCGCGCAAGACTTCGTAAGCGCCTTCGATGACATACCCGGAGACGTCGCCTTTATGGGGCACGCGCACATCGGCCACGGTGTCGCCGCACACAAGGCCATTGCTGCACACGAAGCGGAACATGCCGGCCAGCATCTGATAGCTGCTGGTGCCATCGTGCGAGTTCAACAACACGATTTCATTGGCTTCCGCGCCGTTGATCTGGCTGGCGTGGCGCAGGCGCAGCATGTGTTTGGTGTGTTCGCGCTTGCCTTCGTCGCGCACGCGGGTTTGCGTCACCATGAAGGGCTGGAATCCTTCCTTGCGCAGTTCCGCCAGCACGGCGGCGGTGGGGATATAGGCGTACCGCTGCGAACGGCTCTCATGCGGCGCGTCCGCAAAGATGGACGGGGCGACGCGGTGAATCTGGTCATCGGTCAGCGGGTAATCGCTGCGCAGCGAAGGGGAACGGGAAGCGAAACGGGATGCGAGTTGCATGGTCTTTCTCCTGACAAAAAGGGTTTGCTGTTCAAACCGCACACCGGATTCCTAGATTCGGAGCCCAGCCTTTCGGCTGTTCGGTGCGGTTGGCACGAGGAACCCGGTTGGCCCTGTTGCCACCGTCTTTCCTGAGTTCATCGCCCGCGACGGTCAGGAGCCCACGGACGTGGGCCGTCAAGGAGAAAAGCGGCAGGTAGGTGCGGCCCGCAGGCGCAGCCGAGGACACGGCCTGACGCGCCTTGATGGCACGCGGCCACGGGCTACAGTCGCGAGCAAGGTGATGGAGTCAGGAGAGACGGCTGGACATGGCAACGGCCGCCACGATGTGCAGACCGCACGCAAGCGAAGCGCGCAGGCCCGAAGCTGGAAGCCGGGCCGTAGGCGTCAGGGATGTGGAAGGCTGGCGAATGCCAGTCCCGTCAGGGATGAGCGAGTAGCGAACCTGGAGCAGCGCGATCCGCGAAGCGGAGACGCAAGGAAGTATTTCGCTTATTATCTATTTGTATGTTGGCAGCTTTCGATCATTGAGCCGATTTTTCGGCGAAAGCTAAAAATACCAATTATTGACTTTTGCCCAGGAGGGGATTGATGAAGATTAGCGACATTGCAATTCGGAACTTCCGTCGATTGGAAAATGTTCAAATCGAAATTGAAGAGCGAGAGTCAATATTTGTTGGCCCCAACAACAGTGGCAAAACGTCTGCCACAGCAATATTCCGCTGCTTTCTTGGCGACCGAGAATTCAAAATCCATGACTTCTCAGTCGCCAGAATGAAGGATTTCGAAGACTTTGCGAACACAGGGGATGCCAATCAGCTTCCAAAAATTAGCCTCGATCTCTGGTTTAGCATTGACCCTGAAAGTATCGCATTTGGAAGAGTTTTCACTCTTCTCCCAAAGCTTTTAGACCTGAAGCGCGTTGGAATCCGGCTTTCGTATGAAGTAGATGATGCAAAGAAACTTTTAGAAAATTACGACGCTGCTTACCCCAAAAGGGAGGGCAAAGAACGTGCCAAGGCGCTCTCCCAATATCTTGCGCTAGATGGAAACCTTAGTCGGAATTTTTCAGTTGGATACTTTTCACTCGAAGAAAAGCATCAGGAGGGAGCTCCTCCTGAAATTCTAGTAAGCAGGCTTGATCCTGAGGAAGGAAAGCGCCTACTTAAGCACCTAATACGAGTGGAATTCGTCGATGCTCAGCGTAACATCAATGATGATGACAGTAGCCGAAGCAACCGACTTTCAGCAGCTTTCGCTACCTTTTACAGAAAAAATCTTGAACAGGCTGGTCATGCTGCCGATGCTCATGGCGTAATTGATGAAAACAACAAACAACTCACCGATCACTACGCCAAGCAGTTTGAGCCCCTGATTACTCTGATTAAATATCTTGGTGTGCCGTCTATAAATGATCGCGAGTTACGGATAATTTCATCTCTTAGCCCGGAAACTGCGCTAAGAGGCAACACCGAATTACTCTACATTGACCCCGGTAGACAGCATGAGCTTCCCGAACTGTATAACGGCCTTGGTTTCAAGAATCTCATATACATGGCCATCCAGGCGCGACACTTTCACTCTCAATGGGTCATGACTGAGGTGAATCGTCCGCTATGTTTGATGATATTCATAGAGGAACCCGAGGTTCATCTTCATGCACAGGTTCAGCAGACTTTTATATCCAACATTTGGCAGGTGATAAACCAATCGGCTGAAGCGGCTGGCGAACCTGATTTAGTGCCGCAACTCGTTGTCACAACACACTCTTCTCACATCATGGATGCGGTAGATTTTGAGAAGGTTCGATATTTCCAGAGATGTCATATAGAAGGTGAGACAACGACAACGGGCATTCGCAATGCATCAGTCGTTCACAGCCTCCGATCATTTCAACCAGAAGCGGAGACGATAGACGGTAAGTTAGTTGCTCCATCGGAGTCTCTAGCCTTTCTTAAACGGTATTTACGACTGACTCATTGTGACCTGTTTTTTGCGGATGCTGCCATCCTTGTTGAAGGCGCCGTTGAAAAACTTCTTATGCCGTCTATGATTGAGCGCGCAGCAGAAAATTTGCGTAAATCATATCTTACGGTCTTAGAGGTGGGAGGTGCCTATGCTCATCGTTTCGAGGGTCTGCTGAGCTTTCTTCATATTCCATATCTTGTTATTACAGATATTGATTCTGTTTTGCCAACTGGATATCCAAGCGCATGTCGCGCAGATTTCGTTGGAGCCAAAACATCCAATGCCTCTATCAAGAAAATGTGTGGGCACAGCACAATTTCTGAATTGATTGCGCTGACTGTGACGCAGAAACAACATGCCGATAAAGATCGCTGCATCGCCTTTCAAACTGATGTTTTAGTAGCTGATGGAACGGCGAATGAAACGCTGCGTCCCCGCACGCTGGAGGAGTCTATCGTCTACGAGAATTTCGGGCTGCTGAGATCAGGAGCACTATCCATCGGTATTGCCATTCCAGAAATTCTTGATAATGCATATCAAGAAATTTATGATCGAATTCGGTCAGATAATTTTAAGAAAACTGATTTCGCTATGGACATTTTGGCTTGCCCCGAGCAGTGGTGCGTCCCGAGCTATATAGCTGAGGGCCTGCAGTGGCTTGAAAAGCGCTTGTCGCCGGAACCGACTACTGTCATTTCAGGAGATTAGTATGTCTGCATGGGTAGAAAGCAAGGCAGATGCTCTGGTCCGTAAGTGCCTGGATGATCGCCGTAGTTTTGCAATGATTGCGGGAGCAGGTGCCGGCAAGACTAGCTCCCTCGTAGATGCTCTTCGTCGAGTTCGCGAGTTGGAGGGAAGTTTTCTCAAGAAGCATGGCCAACGCATTGCATGCATCACTTTTACCAAGCGGGCAGTAGAAGTCATAAAGGCGCGGCTTGGATTTGATGACTTATACCTTGTCTCAACTCTTCACGGTTTTTTGTGGGGGCAAATTAACCATTTCCATGAAGACATCCGGGAGGCTTTGCGTGAAAGTCGAATTCCAGCTCTCATAGAAAAATCCAGAGAGGATGACAATGGTGGGCAAAGCAAAAAAGCGAAGAAAGCTCGGGAAAAAATAGAGCGATTGACCAAACAGCTGACTGCGCTGGAGTTGGTCGAAAGATTTGGCTATTCAGACACTAACTTTAGTGATTACGAAAAAGGGCAAATCAGTCACGATGATGTCATAGAAATCGCTACCTACCTGCTTGCAAATAATCACACATTCAGGCGAATCATCGGCCTGCGCTTCCCTTATATTTTTGTTGATGAGGCGCAGGACACGTTTGATGGCATCGTTTCAGGGCTAAATCTCGTCTGCGCAGGTACAGGCCTTCCTCTGATCGGATATTTTGGTGATCCTTGGCAGCAAATCTATGATCGAAGTGCCGGGGATTTTGTACCTCCTGACAATGGGGAAATAATAAAGAAGTCTGAAAATTTTCGCTGTTCAAAAAGTGTTATCCGACTCCTCAATAAATACAGAGGAGATGTTGAACAGTATGCTGCGGGGGAAAACTCGTCGTGCGAAGGTAGTGTTGAATTTTTGCTGATACAAGCAGAAGAACCATCAGAGCCGCGCAAGCGATACTCTGAAGATCAAATCAAACGAGCCTTAGCGCGTATGGATGCAGCTATCGCGGGCTGGGGATGGACAGAGCGTAAAGATGTCGTAAAACTATTTCTGGCTCGGCAAATGATCGCTCGCAGGCTTGGGTTTTCTGATCTCAATCGTCTTTTCACAGGAGAGTATGCTTCTTCCCGGGCACAAGACGCATTTGAAGAAGGCGAGCACTTTCTTATCAAGCCATTTCTTTCGACCATTTGTCCGCTCATCAATGCTCAAGCCAAAGATGATGATAGAGCAGTCATCAATATTCTTCGTCGCAGCAGCCCAGCTTTTGCAACCGATGGTTTAAATGCAGAAAAATCATTGAAGCTGATGATTGAAGCGTCGAAATCGCTAGTAAATCAGCTTGTTGACCTATGGAATACAGAAAAAATTGGGCCCATCCTTCGATTTTGCGTTGAAAAGAAAATTATTCAACCATCCGAAAGACTTTGCGAAAATCTTGACCGTGATCCCAGGACAGAATCTTTCGATGAAGAGATTCACGGCCTAGATAAAGGAGACTGGCTTGCAGATTATTTTTTTCAAATGATGCCTGCGCAGATTGGATGCTACTTTGAATTCATTGTCAATAACACTGCCTACAGTACTCAGCATGGAGTCAAAGGCGAAGAGTACTCAAAAGTCCTAGTAGTTTATGATGATGTTGAGGCGGCGTGGAATCAATACAGTTTCAATAAAAAATTAACGCCACTAACAGCCGGTGAACCCTCTGATCGGCAGCGCGACGTAACGCAAAAACTTGCATACGTGTCATTCTCGCGTGCGATGGAGGATTTACGTGTTGTATTGTTCACTGCCAATCCGGAAGGTGCGCAAGCCGAACTCATTGAAAAGAAGTTGCTGGAACCCAGTCAAATCCAGATCATGCCCTGATCGCTATTTTTCTAATATCAAAGGGACAAAAGGGGCCGAAGCTCCAGGCTTAGATCAGGCCACGTTCAGCGAAGGACGCAGTGTCGCTACCGGCGACAATGACATGATCCAGCGTGCGCACCTCCACCAGCCCCAGCGCTTCCTTGAGCCGCTGCGTCAGCACCTTATCGGCCTGCGACGGCTCAGGATTCCCGCTCGGATGGTTGTGCGAAAGGATCACTGCCGCAGCATTGAGCCGTAGCGCTTCCTTGACCACTTCGCGCGGATACACCGATGCACTGTCGATGGTGCCGTGGAACATCTCCCGGTACTCGATCAGCCGGTGGCGCGTATCCAGAAACAGCACCGCAAAAACTTCATGCTCGAAGGCTGCCAGCTTGTTGCGCAGGTACTCCTTGACCAGCGCCGGCGAAGTGAACTCAGCACCACGTTGCATCTTCAGCTCGATGGCCTGGCGTGCCGCCTCAAGAATTTGATCCACAGATGCCGGCAGGTAGCGCCCTTGGGCGTCACGCACCATCAAAGCGTCATCGAACGAGGAAAAGGACAGTTGCGACATGATCGTGCTCCGGTTGCTCGGGCGGAATTGCCCGGAACCGTGGCCAGCACGGCGCAGCGCAAAGCAGTCAGGGGGCGTAGCCGACCGCCAGGGCGCAAGCGTGCAAGCACGCGCAGCCCTTGACGCTGCGAACGCCGTGATACGGTGAAGGGAACAGCAAGACCGCCTACACCCCACTCAGCCACGCACTCGCCGTTGGCAAGTGCGCAGCACGCGCAGGCCCGGATCAACGATCCAGGCCGGAGGCGTCAGGGATCGGCGCCGAATGGCTGTGATTTGGGACGAAGCACAGGGCGCAGCCCGCGAGCCCGACGGCGGTACGTCGGGGCGCACGACTATGGTTTGTCGTCCTTGAGAAACAGCGTTCCGCGAGATTCGAGCAGACGCCGCGTGTTCTCCAACTCTTTCTGTAGCAACTCGGCATCCGGCAACACCGTCCGGTAGTTCGCTGCCATTACCTTGGACGGCAAGCCATCCAGCGCATACCGCGCCAGAGCATGGCCCTTGTCTGCGCACAGGATCAGGCCCACCGGCGGATTCTCATCCGGGTAGGCCCAATGCTCCTTGGCATAGTTGCAGTACAGATGCATCTGCCCCACATCAGCATGGGTCAGGCTGCCCAGCTTCAGGTCGATAATGACCAGGCAGCGCAGCTTGCGATGGAAGAACAGCAGATCCACCCGATACCAAGTCTGGTCGATGCGCAACCGACGTTGCCGCCCGACGAAGGTGAAGCCTTCCCCGAGCTCCAGCAGGAAGTCTTCCAGGCGCTGGATCAAGGCCGCTTCCAGATCAGATTCTGAATACTCGTCCTTGAGGTCGAGGAACTCCAGCACATACGGGTCTTTGATCGCGTCATTGGGCGTGACGGCATCCTCGGGTTTGGCCACTGAACCCTTGACCAGCATCGCCGCCTTGTCCTTGGACAAGGCCGTTCGTTCGAAGAACTGGCTTCCAATCTGCCGGTCGAGCTGGCGCACGCTCCAGCCACCGCGCAGCGCTTCGACCTCGTAAAACTGGCGGGCATGGTCATCTTTGACCGACAGCAGCCGGACATAGGCCGACCACGGCAAGGTGAAGGCCTGGGCCAGTTCGGAGAGGTCGAATTTCCGAGACACTGTCTGGGATTTCTCGGCAGGCGACTCATTTCCCAATTTCCCAGACACTGTCTGGGAAATCTCCGGCTGGGGGTATGCGAGGAAGAAACGCCGCATGCTCTCCAGGTTGTTGACACCGAACCCGCGCCCGAACCGGGCCGTCAAGTCGGCGGACAAGCGCTCCATTAACTGCTCGCCGTAACCGGCCCGTCGCCTGCCTTTCTGCTCGGCTTCGACGATCCGGCGGCCAATCTCCCAATAGCTGGCTGTCATCAGCGCATTGACACTGCGTGCCGCCGCCTGCCGCGCCGCGTCCAGCAGCTCCACGATGCCGCCGTGGATACCAGCATAGCCGGCCGGTAAGGCCGCAGGTTTCCGCGTTGCCACGGGCGTCTTCCTTGTCATGCTGTCACCTCCATAGAACGGGACGCCCCGGTAATCGCCAAACGCCGATTCGCCACCAGTTCGGCGGCATCCCGCACCGGCTTGTCCTCGGTATGAACATAGTGCATAAACATCGCCACGGTCTTGTGACCTGTGAGCTTCATGCCCACCTTGGTCGGTACGCCCGAATTGGCAATGTCGGTCGTCGCCCTGTGGCGGATGCCATGCGTGCCAACGTGCGGAACGCCAGCGGCCTTGAGCACGCGCGTCCAGCCGCCGTAGTGCTCGCCGTGGGTTAGATGCCGGGTCGGGTCGTTCGGCGACGGCAGGACATAGGGGCAGCCTTCCCGGCGGGGCGCGGTGGACAGTAGCCGATAGGCTTCCTCACTCATAGGCTTGGAGATACCGCCGGTCTTGCTGTCAGGCCAGACGACACGGCGCTTTTCCAGATCAACCCAAGCCCATTCGAGTGGGCAGATTTCGGAACGACGGGCAGCGAATTCGAATTGCAGGCGGATCGCCAGCGGGATGACGTAGTTCTCCAGTCCCTCGGATTCCAGATGCTCCAGGTGGCGGAAGATCCGCACCAGCTCGTCATCGACGATGAGCCGGGTTTCCTTGCCGGGTGGATACATCGGGACGTGGCGGCACGGATTCGTGCCGTCCGGGCGCAGCCCCCACACTTCGGCCAGGTTGAACATCTTGCGCAATACGCCGAAGGTGCGGTTCGCCTCGGCCTGCTTGTAGGCCAGCTTCTTCATCAGCGCGGCCACATCCGGGCGCTTCACGTCCTGCACCTTCATCCGGCCCATGATCGGGATGATGCAGCGGTCAATCACGCCCTGATAGCCGCGCTGGGTGCTGGGCTTGTTGCGCTGCTTGGAGTAGTCCTCCATGAAGGTGTGGCAGAACTCCTTCATGGTCGGTGCCTTGCGGGCGGCATTCTTGGCCGCACTGGGGTCGCCGCCCCTGCGTACCTCAGCCAGCCACTCCTGCGCCATTGTGCGTGCCTGATCGACCGTCAGTTCCCCATACTGGCCCAAGGCGGGCTTGCGGCGCTCGCCGGCATTCGTGCGGTACTGGAGCATGAACACCTTGCGACCCGCCGGGGTGATCTTGCACAGGAAGCCGGGCACCACGGTATCCCGCAGTTCGATGGCCTTGTCTTGGGGTTGTGCCGCATCAACTGCGGACTTGGTGAGCTTGATCTTCGCCATGATGACTCCTCGGAAAACCCGGTTTCCAAGAGCCGCATGGGAGCCACGCGAGGGGAAGCCGGGTCAAGTTTCGGAAAGCACCGGCATATGTTGAACTCGCCTAAGTGATTGATAAACCTGCTGTATCGAGCTTTGGCGTAGTCCAGCGAATTGCGGTACTGGAGTCATCGTGAAACAAAAAAACGCCGCCGTGTGTCTGGCACACGGCGGCGTTTTTTATGGGCGGGGTTCAGCCCTTATTGCGGCTGAACAACTTGCGGATACCGGCGAGCAACGCCACCACGCCGATGACCAAAAACTTCTTCGCCGCCAGCAGGAAAATGCCGATCTTGGCGAACAACCCGGCCTTGGCGGCAATCCCACCGGCCACCAGTGCCGCTAGGCCATAGGTGGCCATTTTGTCGGTGCTGGGGTTGAAGTCGGTGTACAGGTTGCCATCGGTGAAGTTGGTGAAGGCCAGCACCTTGGGCAGCTCTTGCTTGATGGTCGGCAGGTCGGCCATGGCGGCAACGGCATTGAGTTCCAGCACGCCTTCACGGCCCAGTACGCGGATGCTGTAGTTGAGGGTGTTCTGATCGGCGTCGTCGGCTTTCAGCTCGCGGGCCCAGTACATCTTGTGGGTGGTGTCGTCATAGTGCGGCGGCTCGGCCCAGCCCAGCAGATGCAGGCCGGCGTAGCCTTGTTTCTTGCGTTCCTGGTTCTCGGCCTCGTCTTCTTCCTGCATCTGCTTGAGCAGGTCGGCGTAGTCGATTTTCGCCGCGTCCTCGTCGGAAATATGCCCATCGGCCTTGTAGCTGACGATCACGCCCCAGCCACGCTCGGACAGCGGGCTAACGGCTTTGGGTACGATCATGCCCAGGGTCTTGAAGCCCGGTGGGTTGCCCCAGCCGTCGGTCAGCAGGCGTTCGGTATCGGCCGGGTCGAGGTAGTAGAACTCGTCGTTGAGTTTGAGGGTGGCGATGCCGCTGGGCAGGGTGACCGTGCCGGTTTTTTTCTTCAGCGAAGCCAGGAAATGTTCGGCGGTTTCAGCCGGTTCAGCGGCGGCGCTGGCTTCGACCGGTGCAGGTGTGGCGGCGGCGAAGGCGGGTACGACGGGCAGGCTCAGAGCAGCCGCCGCAAGCAACAAGCGGAAGTAATTCACGGTAGTCCCTTACATTTTGAATTAATTTCGCGGGAGGATAACGGAAAAACCTGCTACGGGCATCCAGATATGGCTTAGCCGAAGGTTTCGCGCAGCAAATCGGCAAAGGCATCCCGCGCCAGGTGCCGCTGCGTGTCGGTGTGCCAGAACAGCAGATTGTCCACGGCCTCAAGCTCCTCGAACCGGTACGAAGCCAACTGACTGGCCTGCTCATAACGCGCCAGAATCCCTTCCGGCGCCAACGCCACGCCGATCCCGGCGCTGACGCAGCCGATGATCGTGCCCCAGCTGGCATAGGTGGCGATGCTCGGTGTGATGTCATGGGGTTTGAGCCAGTTTTCCAGCGCGGCGCGATAGGGGCAGCCACTTGGCCACACCAACAACGTGCGCCCCGCCAGGTCCTGTGCACCGTGAATGGGCACACTGCACGCGCTGGCGATCAGCACCAGGCGTTCGCGGTAGACCACGCTGTGTTCGAGTTTGGCTCGCGGGTTACCGGCGGCCACCAGGGCCACGTCCAGGCGATGGTGTTGCAGGTCGTCCAGCAATGGGCTCCAGGCGCCGGTCACCAGTTCCAGGCTGACTTGCGGGTAACGCCGGTGATACTCCGCCAGCAGCGGTGGCAAGCGGCCGCTGGCGCAGGATTCCACCGCGCCGATGCGCAAGGTGCCACGGGGGATGGCAGTGGCATCCACTGCGCGTTTGGACTCATCCACCAGCGCCAGGATGCGCTCGCAGTAGTCGAGAAAAATTTCACCCGCCGCGCTGATCGCCAGCCCGCGTCCGGCACGGATAAATAACGGCGTGCCCAGCTCGCTCTCCAGCTGCTTGATGCGCGTGGTGATGTTGGAGGGCACGCAATGCAGCTGCACGGCTGCCTGGGCCACGCTGCCCGTCTGCGCCACGGCGCGCACCATTTTCAGTTGGGCCAGTTCCATTGCTCAATTCCCGTGATTTCAGAAGTCAGAAACGCTTAATTGTCCTGCGCCGCGTCCGGGCCAAGACTGAAGGCCTTCTTTCGCGGTTTCCGGACGCTCTCGATGAACACACCGTCACGCCTGAAGCTTACGCTAGTCACCGCCAGCGTGATCCTCTGCTGGGCCTATTCGCCGATTGGTGTGCATCTGGGCCTGCACAGCTACAGCCCCGGCCAGCTGGCGTTGTTGCGCTTTTTGATCGCGTCGCTGTTTATGGCCGGGGTGGCGCTGGTACTGGGCATTGGCCGACCGCGCTGGCGGGACGTGCCCTGGTTGCTGGTGCTGGGGTTCTTCGGCGTGTTCCTGCACCACACAGCCCTCAACTATGGACAGCAATGGGTCACGGCGGCGGCCTCCAGCGTATTGGCGCAGTCGGCCCCGCTGTTCAGTGTGCTGATCGCTTTTTGGGTTTTGAAGGAGCGGGTGAGTGTGTGGCGTTGGGTGTGTGTGTTGTTGGGGCTGGTCGGGGTAGGGGTGGTGATCTGCGGTGATCGGGGCATCGGCGAGATCGACCCGCGCGGCGTGCTGATCCTGCTGGCAGCGCTGTCCTGGAGTGTGTATTTCGCCCTTCAGAAACACTACGCCCATCGCTACAGCCCGCTGACCATGGCGTGCTACATGGTGTGGGCGGGCACCCTGATGCTCTGCGTGAACCTGCCGGGCCTGCCCGCGGCGGTGCTGAGGGCGCCGTTGACGGAGAACCTGGCGGTGCTGGTGCTGGGCATTTTTCCCAGCGCTCTGGCCTATCTGGCGTGGGGCTATGTGTTGAAACATGTGGAGGTCAGCCGCGCGTCGGTGGCGATGTACCTGATTCCGCCAGTGGCGATGCTGATGGCCGCCACTCTGCTGGGTGAGCAGGTGACGCCCTGGGTGGTGCTCGGTGCGCTGATCGTGCTGGCCAGCGTGGCGGCCATCAGCCTGGAGGGGCGCTGGCGCTTAGTCGTGCAGGCAGAATGCGCGCAACCGGTGGCCGTCGAAGTCCTCGGCGACGAAGGTATAGCCGAAGTCCAGATCCGTCGGTGACTGAATGATCGTGGCGCCCCGTGCCGACCACTGCGCGTGCAAGGTGTCCACGGCGGTGTTGTCCGCCAGTGACAGCCCCACTTCCGCGCCGCCGCCCGTCAGCGTGGCGGCCGGTTCCACGGTGTGGCGCGACCACAGCCCCAGCTTGACGCCGTTATCGAGTATGAACAGGGCAAAGGTCGGGTTGAGTTCAACGGGCGGCTTATCGAGCAAGCGGCTGTAGAAATTCGCGCTGGTGGCGGGGCTGTCGACATACAGCAGGAAATAATGGGCGACGGTGTGCATGCAGGTTCCTTGAGGGCAGGCGGTTAAGTCAGCCCAGTCTAAAAGGTCGCACTGTCAGTTCTTGTCAGGAGCGTGGGGCACCGATGGAATCTGGCCGGTGTACAGCTGAATGATCTTGTCGATTTCCCCTGACATTTTCATGCGCTGCAACGTGTCCAGGATTTGCTGCACCGGCAAATTGGGATCGTTACGCACAATGCAGCCCAGGCTCAACTCATCGACCACGGCGACCTTATGCAGACGCCGACCAAGCGGCAGGGACTGGTTGAAGCGATCAACCGTCCACTCGTTGATGACGGCGTATTGAAAGCGCCCAGCCAGCAGTTTTTGCAACACCTGTTCCTCACTGCGCGCTTCGTCACGGGTCAGCCGTCCGCTGGCAAACAACGCGGCCAGGCCGATGTAGCGGTAATTGAGTACGGTGCCGATGGCCTGCGGGGCCAGGTTGCTCAGTGTGACCGGTTGTTCGTCGGTACTGACCAGGACGCTGCGCTGCGCCATCAGCGGCACGCTCCAGGCGTAGTCGCCGGGGAGGTCATCGAGCCAGGCCTGGGTGACATAACAGCGCACGTCGATGTCGCCATGGAGCAAGGCAGTGGCGATGCGCGCGCGTGCCAGCACTTGGAACCGGGCCGGTAGGCCGAGCTGTGTGGCCAGGCTCGCCATCACGTCATACAAAATGCCCTGGGTCGGCTGACCGTTCTCCACTTGCACCATCGGCATCGCCCAACTGTCGGAAATCGAAAAACGCAGCGGGGCAGGCGCCGCCAAGCTGGCCGTGGTGATTATCCATAAAGCGCCCAGGACTACGCGCATACACTCTCCAGGTTCAGGCCGTTTCGGGGGCCAGTCAGCAGAGCTTAGTCAGATTAGACGAGCGTGCCGGATGCAATTTCCCCCTTGCTCCGCTAGCATTACCGGCCTCTGCTTCCCAGTTGCGACGGTTTTCGATGAGTTATCAGGTTCTTGCACGTAAATGGCGCCCGCGCTCGTTCCGCGAAATGGTCGGCCAGACCCATGTGCTCAAGGCTCTGATCAATGCCTTGGACAGCCAACGGCTGCACCACGCCTACCTGTTCACCGGTACCCGGGGGGTGGGCAAGACCACGATCGCGCGGATCATCGCCAAGTGCCTGAACTGTGAAACCGGGATCACCTCAACGCCCTGCGGCACCTGTTCGGTATGCCGGGAAATCGACGAAGGGCGTTTCGTCGACCTGATCGAGATCGACGCCGCCAGCCGCACCAAGGTCGAAGACACCCGCGAACTGCTGGACAACGTGCAGTACGCCCCGAGCCGTGGCCGCTTCAAGGTCTACCTGATCGACGAAGTGCACATGCTGTCCAGCCACTCCTTCAACGCCTTGTTGAAAACCCTGGAAGAGCCGCCGCCCTACGTCAAATTCATCCTGGCCACCACCGACCCGCAGAAACTTCCTGCAACCATTCTGTCGCGGTGCCTGCAGTTTTCCCTGAAGAACATGACTCCCGAGCGAGTGGTCGAGCATTTGACCCATGTGCTGGGTGTCGAGAACGTGCCGTTCGAAGACGACGCGCTGTGGCTGCTCGGCCGCGCGGCCGATGGCTCGATGCGTGACGCCATGAGCCTCACCGACCAGGCCATCGCCTTTGGCGAAGGCAAGGTCATGGCCGCCGATGTGCGTGCCATGTTGGGCACCCTGGATCACGGCCAGGTCTTCGACGTGCTGCACGCATTGATCGACGGCGATGCCAAGGCGTTGTTGGAGGCCGTGCGCCATTTGTCGGAGCAAGGCCCGGACTGGAACGGCGTGCTCTCGGAAATTCTCAATGTGCTGCACCGCGTGGCCATCGCCCAGGCTCTGCCTGAAGGTGTCGACAACGGCCACGGCGACCGCGACCGGGTGCTGGCGTTGGCCCAGGCATTGCCGGCCGAAGACGTGCAGTTCTATTACCAGATGGGCCTGATCGGCCGTCGCGATTTGCCCCTGGCGCCGGATCCGCGCGGCGGTTTTGAAATGGTGCTGTTGCGCATGCTGGCGTTCCGGCCCGCCGATACGGCGGATGCGCCGAGACAGCCGCTAAAGCCAGTGGGGATCAGCCAGGCCACAGTTGATTCCGCCAAACCTGTGGCTGGCGCCGCCGTGGTCGCGCCAGTTGCCGCCGCGCCTGCGCCGGTCGCGCCTCCAGCTGAGGCGCCTGAGCCAGTAGTGGTTGCCGCGCCTGAGCCCGACCCTGTGGTCGACCTGCCGTGGAACGAACCGGCGGACGCCGAGCCCGAGCCCGAGTTGCAGCCTGCCGTGGAGCCCGTGCTGGAAACCACCGGCGAGCAACCCGAACTGACCCCGATGCCCACGCCGACGCCTGACAGCGTGGTGCCGGATGCGCCGGAGTGGGTGTCCGCGCCAGTGCCCGAGCCGACGGTCGCCCAAGTCGACGCGGCCACGCCGGGCATCGACCTCGACGACGAGCCGCCGCTGGACGAAGACTACATCGAGCCGGACATGGATTCGGCCTACAGCTACCTGGACGAATTGGCCAGCGAACACGCCGCCGAACCTGCCCCGGAGCCCGAGCCTGAACCCGCCGCAGCGCCGGCCACCGGTCTGGCTCTGCAGTGGCTGGAACTGTTCCCGAAATTGCCGATTTCCGGCATGACCGGCAGCATCGCCGCCAACTGCACACTGATCGCCGTCGACGGCGACCACTGGTCGCTGCACCTGGACCCGGCCCACAGTGCCTTGTTCAATGCAACCCAGCAGCGTCGCCTCAATGATGCCCTTAACCAGTACCATGGGCGCACGCTGACGATCAGCATCGAATTGATCAAGCCTGAGCAGGAAACCCCGGCCCAGGCCGCGACACGCCGGCGTCTGAACCGCCAGCGTGAAGCCGAGGACGCGATCCACGCCGATCCGCTCATCCAGCAAATGATGCAGCAGTTCGGTGCGGTGGTGCGCCACGATACTATTGAACCTGTCGAAGCTCCGGTGCCCCAGGCGTCATGACACCGGGCTACTAACTTGATCCACGTACTTTTGAGGTGATTCCCATGATGAAAGGTGGCATGGCCGGCCTGATGAAGCAGGCGCAGCAGATGCAGGAAAAAATGGCCAAGATGCAGGAAGAACTGGCCAACGCCGAAGTCACCGGTAAAGCCGGTGGTGATATGGTCAGTGTGGTGATGACCGGTCGTCACGACATCAAGCGCGTGAGCATCGACCCGAGCCTGCTTGAAGGCGTCAGCGATGACGACCGTGAGGTGCTGGAAGATCTGTTCGCGGCTGCCGTGAACGACGCAGTGCGCAAGATCGAAGCCAACAGCCAGGACAAAATGTCCGGTGTGACCGCCGGCATGCAACTGCCGCCGGGCATGAAGCTGCCGTTCTGATCCGCAGGCTTTAGCTAGACTCCAATGCCAGGCATCGCGCCTGGCATTTTTGTTTATGCCGATCCGATCGAACCCCGGCACGGCACCCATGGTCTGCACCCTATACCGATGAATTCGATAAGGAGCCCTCTGATGCCTCACGAACCGACACTCAACCAGCGAATCGTCCTGGTTTCGCGTCCTAAAGGCGCACCGACCCCGGAGAACTTCCGCCTGGAGCGTGTGACTTTGCCGGAGCTGGCGGACGGCCAGGTGCTGCTCAAAACCCTGTACTTGTCCCTTGACCCCTACATGCGTGGGCGGATGAGCGATGCGCCGTCCTACGCGGCACCGGTGGAAATCGACGAGGTGATGACCGGCGGCGCTGTCAGCCGGATCGAGCAGTCGCGTCATCCGAAGTTTGAAGTGGGTGATCTGGTGGTCGGTGCGACCGGCTGGCAGAGCCACAGCATTTCCGACGGCCGCAACCTGATACCGGTGCCTAAGGGGCTGGCCAGTCCTTCCATGGCGCTGGGTGTGCTGGGCATGCCCGGCATGACCGCCTACATGGGCCTGATGGACATCGGCCAGCCAAAGGCCGGCGAAACCCTGGTGGTGGCCGCGGCGTCCGGAGCGGTCGGCTCGGTGGTGGGGCAGGTGGCTAAGCTCAAGGGCCTGCGTGTGGTCGGTATTGCGGGCGGCGCGCAGAAGTGCCGCTATGTGGTGGACGAGTTGGGCTTTGATGCCTGTATCGACCATAAAAGCGAGGACTTTGCCGACGAGTTGGCCCAGGCCTGCTTCAAAGGTGTGGACATCTATTTCGAAAACGTCGGCGGCAAGGTCTTCGACGCAGTGTTGCCGCTGCTGAACGCCAAGGCACGGGTGCCGCTGTGCGGCCTGATCGCCGGCTATAACGCCCATGAGGCGCCCAGTGGTCCAGATCGTCTACCGGCCCTGCAACGGACTCTGCTGACCAAGCGCGTGCGCATCCAGGGCTTTATTGTGTTTGATGACTACGGCGACCGTCAGCCCGAGTTCCTCAGCGCCATGGCGCCGTGGGTGCGCGAGGGCAAGATCAAGTTCCGCGAAGATGTGGTCGAGGGCCTGGAGCAGGCGCCCGAAGCCTTTATCGGCCTGCTCGAAGGGCGCAACTTCGGCAAGTTGGTGGTGCGCGTCGCGCAGGATTGATCATTTGACGCTAATCCGGGGCGCGGGTATAAACCGCGTCTCGTCGTTTTGTCGGACCCATGCCCCATGAGCTTCAGCCCCCTGATTCGTCAACTGATCGACGCCCTGCGTACTTTGCCGGGTGTCGGCCAGAAAACCGCCCAGCGCATGGCGCTGCAATTGCTGGAGCGTGACCGCAGCGGCGGCACTCGCCTGGCCCAGGCCCTGAGCCAGGCCATGGAAGGCGTTGGCCACTGTCGCCAGTGCCGCACTCTCACCGAAGAAGAGCTTTGCCCGCAATGCGCGGACCCGCGCCGCGACGACACTTTGCTGTGCGTAGTGGAAGGGCCGATGGATGTGTATGCGGTGGAACAGACCGGCTATCGCGGACGCTACTTCGTGCTCAAGGGCCACCTCTCGCCGCTCGACGGCCTCGGCCCGGAGGCCATCGGCATCCCGCAACTGGTGGCGCGTATCGAGGAGCAGGGCACCTTTACCGAAGTCATCCTCGCCACCAACCCCACGGTGGAAGGTGAAGCGACTGCCCATTACATCGCCCAACTGCTGACCAACAAAGGCCTGATCACTTCACGCATCGCCCACGGCGTGCCGCTGGGAGGCGAGTTGGAACTGGTGGACGGCGGCACCCTGGCGCACTCTTTCGCCGGCCGCAAACCCATCGCCCTCTAGCCACCCCGGCTGTTGTAGTGAGCAGGCTTGCCCTGCGCTGGGCTGCGAAGCCGCCCCGCAACCTGGCAACCGTTTCCGCCTGACACACCGCAGCACCTGCAGACGGGGCCGCTTCGCGCCCCAGCGCGGGGCAAGCCCGCTCACCACTGCAAACATGTGCGCCGCTCCCCGTGTAGTGAGCAGGCTTGCCCTGCGCTGGACTGCGAAGCCGCCCCACAACCTGGCAACCGTTTCCGCCTGACGCTCCGCAGCGCCTGCAGACAGGACCGCTTCGCGCCCCAGCGCGGGGCAAGCCCGCTCACCACTGCAAGCATGTGCGCCGCTCCCCGTGTAGTGAGCAGGCTTGCCC